>CAYNVI010000045.1:0-16320 GCA_964400585.1 uncultured Pirellulaceae bacterium
GGGAATCACTGTGGCACCCCGATAAAGCGTCAATACGTTGATGTCCTGCTCGGGGAGCCCCGATTCGTCGATCGTCTTGCCTACGTATTCCGAACCTTCGGGGACATGGATCTCGGTGACGCCGTAACCGCGGCTGACGGTCAGCCGTTGGCGGATATCGATTTCGGGGAAGTCCACCTGGGCGGCGATGTAGTCGATGATCGCCCCGGCGATGTCGAGCCCCGTGCAGGTCTCGATCCCTTGCAACCCAGGCGACGAATTGACCTCCATGATCTGTGGGCCTTCCTTCCCTTCCAGCATGTCGACACCGGCGACGCGGAGGCCCATGATCTGGGCGGCGCGGATCGCCGCCTGGCAATATTTTTCGTTCAGTTCGACCGGTTCGGTGGAGCCGCCACGATGCACGTTGCTGCGGAACTCGTTCCCTTGGGCCACCCGCCGCATCGCCGCGACGACTTGATCGCCCACCACGAACGCCCGGATATCGCGGCCGCGGCTTTCCGAGACGAAGCGTTGCACCAGCACGTTCTGCCGTGTGCTGTGCAAGGTCTCGATGATCGCTTCGGCGACTTTCGTTGAATCGGCGAGGATCACGCCGACGCCTTGGGTCCCTTCCAGCAATTTGATGATCACCGGCGAGCCGCCGACCCGCTCGATCGCCGGCAAGACATCCTTGCGGTCACGGACAAAAGTCGTCTGCGGGATGCCGATCTGATGGCGGCTGAGGATCTGCAGGCTGCGGAGCTTGTCCCGCGAATTGTTGATGCCCCACGAGGAGTTCGTGCAGAACACGTCCATCTGCTCGAATTGCCGGACCACGGCGGTCCCGAAGTAAGAGATCGAGGCCCCGATTCGCGGCAGCACGGCATCGTAGGTGCTCAGCTGCTTCTGCCGGAAATAGAGCTCGGGACGCCCTTCTTCGACGTCGATGGCGAACCGCATGGTGTTGAGCACTTTGACGCCGTGCCCTCGATCGGTCGCCGCTTGACGCAGCCGGCGAGTGCTGTAGCAGGTTCGATTGCACGACAGGATCGCGAGTTTCATACCAGATTTCTGAAAACGAGTGATTTCTGAAAACGAGTCTCGGCCGAAGCAGGCCAGGGGAGCGAAACGCCGGCTACTCGAGCCGCTTCTTCTTTCGCTTGGGGCGACCGCTGTAATAGGACCGCCCGGCATCGACCAGGGCCCGGCCTCGGAAAGCTTCTCTGCCGAGCAGCATCCGAAAACCCATCTGCTTGCGGTTGGCCAGCGTGAGCTCGATCGGCCAGGTCTGCCCAAGGACTTCGATCGGAGTCAGGATCACCGGCCGGTGCGTCCGCTTGCCGCTGGAACTGCGGACGTGACGATGCTCCAGGAGGGGCGCTTCGACCACTATCGATTCGCTGGAACGCTGCGCCGGTTGGACCGAGAAGCGGACGAATTCCTGGCCCTCCCGCTCGAAGGTCACGACGTCGAAGGCATGCAGGCTGGAAGATCGAGCCCCCGTGTCGACTTTGGCTTTGATGCGAGGCAGGTTGAGCTCGGGCAGCTTGACCCATTCACGCCACCCGATCACGGGCAGCTCGGATCCCTGGGGATGCGGTGTCATAAGTGGATTCGAACAGGGCTCCAGCGTGGTCGCGGCGAGAGATTGCGGAACATCGGTACACATTCTAACGGTTGGGACAGGAGAGCGGAACGCCATCCCCCGGCCAGCGGATGCTCGCTGTGCCCCCCAATCGCCCGAGTCCGGCGTGGTTCACCTGGTTTGAGTGGGGCGCGGCTTTCAGTCATAATTGCCAGATCGATTTGGCTCGTTTCTGATCTCCTGCTTTGAGAACCTCCATGACTCGTTCTGTTGCTGGCTTCCTGGCCCTCGTTCCCGTCCTTTTACTTTCCCCCCTCGGGGCCGCCGAGCCGGAACAGGCTCCCGCCGAATCGCCCGATATGCAACGGCTCTTCAACGGAGAGGACTTGGTCGGTTGGGATGGCGATCCGCAGTTGTGGATGGTGAAAGATGGCGTGATCCATGGCCAGACAACCCCCGATAAGAAAGCCAACGGGAATACCTTCCTGATCTGCCAGGCGGGGAAGTTTGGGGACTTCGAACTCCGCCTGTCGTTTCGCTGCAGCGCGACGAATAACTCGGGCATCCAGTACCGTTCGCAGCACATCACCGAAGGCAAGGTCCGCAACCCCTGGGTCGTGCGCGGTTACCAGCACGAAGTTCGCAACGAACATGATCTGCCCAATGTGGCGGGCTTCATCTACGAGGAAGGGGGGCCGCGCGGGCGGTTGTGCCTGGTCGGGGAACAAGCGGTCTGGAAACCCGCTGGGAAAAAGACGATTGCCGACGACTTAATCGATGAGCAAGCGTTCCAGCAATTGTTCCGGTTGAATGATTGGAACGACGTCGTGATCGTCGCCGAAGGGAATCGGATCAAGCACTACCTCAACGGTCGACTCCTGCTCGACTTCACCGATCAGGTGCCGGAACGGAAACGGGAGACGGGCGTGATCGCCCTCCAGTTGCACGCCGGCAAGCCGATGTGGACCGAGTTCCGTGATATCCGGATCAAGTCGCTCGACTGAGGGATCCGCCGCGATGGATTTTATCGCATTCGATTTTGAAACGGCCAATCGTCGCAGCGATAGTGCCTGCCAGCTGGGAGCGATCGTGGTCCGCGGTGGTCAGGTGGTCGGACGGCATCAATGGATGATCCGTCCCCGCCCATTCTTCTTCCATCCGGGGAACATCCGGATCCACGGGATTCACCCGCAGCAGGTCGCTGACGAGTGGGAATTCGATGAGCAGTGGGACGCGATCTGGGACGTCCTGCAGGGGGCCTGCTTGGTCGCTCACAATGCGCCGTTCGACATCCGTGTGCTCCGCGCCTGCTTGGGAACGCATGAGATTCCCATCCCGCGGTTTGCTTTTCAGTGCACGCGGCTGATCGCCCGCCAAACCTGGCCGCATTGGCAGGGCTTCGGTTTGGCCGTGCTGGCCCAGCGTTTGGGGATCAGGTTCCGCCACCATGATGCCTTGGAGGATGCCGACGCTTGTGCGCAGGTCCTCTTGGCAGCCGCCATGGAGTTGCGGGTCGACCATTTGGAAGAGCTCGAGCAGGCGCTGGGAATCGAACGGGGGCGAGGAGGAGCTTGGGGGTATCAAGGGGCTCGTCGAGCCGGGACGACCGGTGGCGTGTCGTCCCGCTGGAAAGGGCGCCGCCGGGCCGACGCACCCGACCGGACGACGCCCTCCCGTTCCCAGAGCCGGCCGGCCCCGCTGTCGGAAACGCCTGCCCGCCGGGCAGCCGATGCTTCCTGCGATCCGCTGCTGGACCTGGAGCGGTTGCAGCGACGTGCCGAAGTCTCCGCGGCCTGGAGTACGAAACATGTCGTGTTCACCGGCGTGCTCCGCTCGATGCAGCGGTATCAAGCCGAGGCCTTGGCGGAGGCCCTGGGGGCCACCTGCCAGGCTTCGGTGTCGCGAAAAACCAGCGTCGTCGTGATCGGCGAGCCCGACCGACGGACCCTCTCGGCGGGCCGACGCCACAGCGTGAAAGAAGAAGATGCACGCCAACGGGCGCGTGAAGGTCAGGCCATCGAATTGATCAGCGAACGCGATTTCCTGCGAATCCTTGCCGGCGAAGAAGGTGTGTCCTGTGCAGCCCCCTGATGGCTGGACGACCGACCGGCGAGGCGCCGCCAGGCGGACGCGTCTCCTCTTGTTCAGCTGCCTGATCCACCTGCTCGGGACGATGTCGATGTCGAATGGCGGAGCCGCAATGCCGGGCGACGAGCCGGAGGATGGCGATCATCCGAATGCTGAATCGCCCCAGGGGAAATTCAACGTGCCGCTGCCGACGGCAGGCGGCAACCAGTGGTGGACCGATCACCGTTACCGGGCCGGTTGGCGAATCCAGCAAAACGCGCTGACCGGACATTGGCGGCTGCTCGATGACAAAGATGTGCGCCGCTGCTGGGGCAGTCGGGCTGCCTGCGAAGCGGCGCTTCGCGACGCGCAACCCTCGCCCGACGATGCGGCGGCTTCCGACCACGTCGTGATCCTGCTGCACGGGCTGATGCGGACGCGCCGCTCGATGGCGTCGCTGCAAAAGTACTTGCAGGAACGCATGGAGGCCGAGGTGATCACGATCTCCTATGCCAGCACGCGGGCTCCCATCGCCGATCATGCGCGGGCATTACGGCAACTGGTCGAAGCACTTCCGGGCAAGCCTCGGATCGATTTCGTCGGCCATAGCATGGGGAACATCGTGGTCCGTCACGCGATCGGTGACTGGGAAGCGGAACGGCCCGCCAGCGACGAGCTGCTGGGGCGGTTGGGGCGGATCGTCATGTTGGGCCCGCCGAATCAGGGGGCGGCGATCGCGCGGCGGCTCGGCAAGTTGGGCCTCTTCGCCAAAGTGCTCGGCCAGGGAGGGATGCAATTGGGCCGCGATTGGCAGCGATTGCTCCAGCACTTGGCCACCCCTCCCTGTCCGTTCGCGATCGTTGCCGGAAACCTCCCCAGCGGGATCCCCAGTAATCCCCTGGTCGACGGAGAAAGCGACTTCATCGTCAGTGTGGAGGAAGCTCGCCTGGAGGGAGCCTCGGCCTTTCACGAGGTCCCATTCCTGCATTCCTTCTTGATGGATCGACCGCAGGTTCAGGCGGTTGTCGCGGAGTTTTTGACCGCCGATCTGTAGCTCGACGCTGGGGCTACCGCGGTGCCGGGCTTGGCCGGTCCGGGCCATTCGGATCGCCGGCGACGACGGGGATGGGCGGCAGCTCCAGCCTCGGCGAAGCGTCGCCCAGCGGGGGAACCTTGACCGGGGCAAAGGCATCATCTGCCGTGGACGGTTCCGCCGTGGACGGTTCCGCCGTGGACGGTTCCGGCAGGGGTAGGTTCTCGGCTGCTTCCATCGGCGGATTCGTCTCGCCGGGCGCGGCCGGGTCGAAGCTGCCCCGACTGACCGGTGATGGTCCCGAGACCTTCTCGGGATGTCGCCGCGGAGAGAAAAACCGGCCCGTTTCGTGGGCGCTTTCGTAGGCTTTGCGGACCCAGGGGCCTTCGGCCAGTTGCACCTGGTTGTAGGCCAACAGCGTTCCCTTCTGCCGGTGCAGGTCGCGGATCGCCAGGTTGTATTCGATCAGCGAGCGGTAGAAGGCCGATTCGCTGATCACCACCTGCCGTTGGGCTTGGAGGAAGAAGTTGATCGGGTCGAGGCCATCGCGGTAGCGTTTGCTGAGCACATCGAGTTGTCGGATGTCGGCCTGCCACCGGTTGTAATTCGTCTCCAACAGGACATGGGCGCGACGGAGCTCGCGCGCTGCCGTCGACAGGTCGTGACTGACCCGCAGTTCCGTCTCATCGAGCAAGGCCCGTTCGCGGGCCACATTCAAGCGGGCATGGGCGATAGCCGTACTGGCGGTGCGCAAGCCGACCGGAAAGGTCAGTTCCATGCCGGCTTGCCATTCATTGAAGTTTCCATCGGTGATCGAGTTGTACAGATTGTCACGCGGATCGCTGGGGTCGCTGTCGCCGATCAAGTGATCGCCCAGGCCGCGGGTGCGGTATTGGCCCACGAAGTCGAGTCGGGGGCGACGATTCAGGCGGGCGGCGGTCAGCTCCAGCTCCCGACGCTTGACGTTCCATTGCTGACGGCGAATCTCGACCCGGCGGGTCAATGCCTGCCCCAGCGCGCTATCCCACTCGAAAACGATTTCTGCATTGCTCGGTTCGGTGGTCGGTTTGATCAGCCGGCCATCGGCAGCGGGGAGCCCGATCAAGTAACGGAGCCGTTGTTCGGCAGCGTACAGACCCGCTTCCCCCGCTAAGCTGTTTTCCACTTGCGCCTGGAACTGAAAGAACTGGGATTGGGCCTGCGCCTCTTCATCCTGGCGGCCCGTCCCCACGCGCAAGCGGACCTCTTGGTACTGAAACGTCTGCAAGGCCGATTCGCGACCCCGCAGGTTCGCTTCCAGCAAGCGATAACGGAGATGGAGGTTCCAGTAAGCTTCTTCGACGTCGTCGACCAGTTCGACAACCGCAGCTTCGAAGTCCGCCAGGGCGACGTCTTCATTGACCCGCGCGATCAGGACCCCGTTGTATTGTCCGACGGCACTGTTGGGTCCGGCGATCTGATTGAACAGCGTCCCGGAACCCTGCATCAACGGCTGGCGCCACTCGGCTTCCAAGAAGCCATCAAACGCGCTGCGAAAGGCTCGGAACTGGTTCAACGCGGCGACGTCGTTGCGGTCATAATTGACGATCGACCGTAGCGCGAACCGGGCCCCCTGCGCCGTTTGCTTGCTCAGCTCCGAACTGAAGTTGGCTCCGGTCGCTTGCGAAACCGGCTGCTGGAACGCGAAGATTGCCCGGTTGTTCGTGGGGCGGTCGGTCTTCGCCCAGAAAAGCTGACCGCTGTACTGGGCATCGAACGCCGCCAGCGCCGCTTCCACGCCACCCAACGGATTGGCGTGTGCCAGGGCCGGGTCGTAGATGCTGCGGGTCGTTTGCGGCGCCTGGACGATCGTGCCCCCCACGCTCCGCAACACAGGGCTTTGTCCCACCGCCCGCTGAATCGCTTCTTCCAGCGACATCTCCAGCGAGGGGATCTCCGAGGGGTCTTCCAGTGTTAAAGGCGCCGCGGTATCGCGGGCCGTCTCGGAGGTCACCGAGGCGCACTCGGCCACCTGAGGGTATTCGATCTTCAGGCCCACGTGGTCGTGGTAAGACGCTTTGGTATCGTGCTTGCCCGAAGGAAGTTTGCTGACCAATGCGCAGCCGGTTTGGCTGACGAAGACCAGCAGGGCCAGAACGATTTGCAGCGAGCGCGAATGAGCACGAATCGGCATGACAGCGTGACGTCCTGCACGGGGACCGCGGATTCTCGTCTCGCAGCAGCACCACAAAAAAGGGCTGCTCGCGGACGAGTTCGTTCAACCTGCGCTGCAACTCACGCAGGAACGATACAAGCGGTATCGGCGGTTTACCTCCGCAGGCTGGAACTTGCGTTCGAATGCGGACAGGCAAAACACCCGGCAGACACTTCGCAATCGTTAAACTCAAAACGAGTTTAACGATTGCGTAAAGCCGACGGAGCCGGTCGGAGAGTCACCGGCATGCTGCAGATCAGGCAGGCAGGATCGCCTTGCCACCCCACAGACGTTGCGGCAGTTGCAGGCGGACCATTTCAAAGGCGCCAAATAACACGCCGGTGTAAACCAGATCGCCTGCCAGCGTGTAGCGGAAGAAGGGGAGGGCGGCGGTGTAGCAGGCCACCAGGCCTTCCCACGTGGCCGGATACATCCCGCTTGCCCAGACGCCTAGGTTGCTCAGCAGGAAGAAGATCACCGCGCTGCCGCAGGCCGCGGCCGCTACCCGGAAAGGACCCCGCTGACGTTGCAGCAAGCGGCCCAACGAGGCGGCCAACGCAAACCCGCCGTAGACACCCACCATGGCGATCGGCGAGTAGAATCCCATCCCCGGGAGCTCGAGCCAGTGGCCCGCCAAATCGCTGAGCAGCAAAGCGGCCAGCGGAACGATCGGGGACAGGCGTCCGCGCAGGTAACACCCGGCGAATAAGCCGAGGGCTCCAATGCACGCAAAGTTGGGGGGGTGGGGGAAGCAACGGCTGGCCGCTGCCAGGATGACGAGTGCGTAGAACATTGACCACTTGGGGATATTCGAGCCGGGGTGAAGAACGGGACCGTCTTCAAGACTAGCCCGTCGTCGGGCGGCTTGGCAAGCCGGGCCGCATGCCCGCGCAAGGATTACCGCTCCGGGGAAGAACATCCATCAATGTAGCGAATCGACCCGCGGGTCGTCGATGAGGGATCGCCGGGACTTCGCAACGCTGGCCCAAACGGGCCTGCGGTCCTCGTTCATCCAGCTAGAATCCCGCGCTCACGGCGGCTTGAAAGAGCATGGCATTCCGCTCGTAGGGGGGCCGTTGCAATCGGCGAGGGGCTCGGCTGCCGGGCCGGGAATACCCCAGCGTGTACTCGGTATCGCAGGGGGGGCGGACCACCGACAGGTAGGGCAGCATCGGGACGGTCGCGAAGAAGCGGAAGCCGCTCACCAGGGGCTGCAGGGCCCGGAAACGCTCGTGCCCATGCCGCTCTAACATCACATCCTCAAAGTACCGCGGATGCGAATAAGTATTGGGCGCCTGCCAGCGGTAAGCGATCAAGCTCCAGTCCCCCGCCCGCTCGGGACCTTCGGGGAGTGGCTGGGCAGTCGTCACTTCCGGCTCCGCCACCGCCGGTGGAACGATCCCATTGCCGATCTTGTTCAAATCGGTGGTCGGGGGCGACAGCGGCGGCACTTTCAGCAGCCCTTTTTCCCGGGCGACGTACCGATCGGACCCATAGATCGATTCGCCCGCCAGTCGCCCACTTTGGGGGTTCGGTGGGGGGGCCGTTTGCGTCACGGTCGGTTCCTCCCCCTCCGTTTCCGGAATCGCCTGCTCCGCGACCCGGAGAATCAATTTCGAGGCGGAAGCGGGCTTGGTTTGTTGGGCTCCCACCGCGGAAGCCGACGCCAGGACGAGCCAAACGGCGGGAAGAAAACGCTGGGTCACCACGAACATCCTTGTTGGCGGAGGCAACTTGTTGGCGGAGGGAACTTGTCGGGCCCTGATCAGCTTCGACATTCCGGGCAGCCGCCGCCCAGCCAAATCGGGCGAGCCGGCACGATCGGTAAGGTCCTCCTGCTTTGTCAGCCCAGCTGTGCCGTTACGGCTCCAGCGGGGATGACGAAGATGGCGACCCCGCCGCGGCGTTCTCTTCCTGCGTTTTGTCTTCCGCTTTTTCGAACTCGAGGGCAGCACTGTTCATGCAGTAGCGAAGCCCGGTCGGCCGGGGGCCGTCGTCGAAGACATGCCCGAGATGGGCCTTGCAGCGGGCGCAATGGACTTCGGTGCGGGGGAAGAAAAAGCCCCAGTCCCGTTTCGTCTCGACCAGCTCCCGCCGGAGCGGTGCGTAGAAACTGGGCCACCCCGTCCCCGACTTGAATTTGGTCTCGGACGAAAACAGCGGGTAGCCGCAGACGACGCAGCGGTACAGCCCTTGCTGCTTGTTGTTCCAGTACGCATTCTGGAAAGCGGGCTCCGTGGCCTCCTGCTGGGTCACTTTAAACGGCAAGGTGCCTAGTTTTCGTCGCAGTTGCGGCGAAGATTGTTTCTCGAACGGGGGGATCTCGATGTCGGTGCCCTTCAGCGTTCGCGGTGTTTCCTTGGTGTCCCCAGGGGGATCGGCGGCGACCGCCGAAAGCATGCTGCCGCCGACGAGCAACGCGGCTGCAAGGCTCAGCAGGGTCTTGTAACATTGGTGGAACAACATCGAGGGTCTCTCATTCAAAGGGCAGCAGGGGCGGGGCGACGGACCTTCCTGGCATCCATTATTCTAGCCGGCTTCCGCCCCGAGGCCAAAAAGAAGTAACGGATCGCGGCGCCGGCGGCGATCGTCCGAGAGGGTTCGAGTGGCAACCGTAGAATTATCGGGATTGGTCAAATCGTTTGGCGAGCAACGGGTGGTCGATCAGATCGATCTGGCCATCCTCGAAGGCGAGCTGCTGGTGCTGGTCGGCCCCAGCGGGTGTGGCAAGACGACGACGCTGCGGATGATCGCCGGGCTGGAAACGCCCGATGCCGGAGAGATCCGGATCGGGGACCGGGTGGTCAACCGAGTCACGCCCCGCGACCGAGATGTCGCGATGGTGTTTCAAAACTACGCGCTGTACCCTCACATGACGGTTCGCAAGAACTTGGGCTTCGGCCTGCGGATGCGGCGGATTCCCCGCCGGGAAGTGACCGAGCGGGTCGCGGCCGTCGCCGAATTGCTGGAAATCGGGGAACTGCTCGATCGCAAACCAAGCGAGCTCTCCGGCGGCCAGCAACAACGGGTCGCGTTGGGACGCGCGATCGTCCGCGAGCCCGCCGTCTTCCTGCTCGATGAACCCCTCTCGAATCTCGATGCCAAGCTGCGGGCCACGATGCGGACCGAACTGGTCCGCTTGCATCAGCAGATCGGCACGACCATGGTCCACGTGACCCACGATCAGACCGAGGCGATGATGATGGGCGACCGGATCGTGGTGATGCATCAAGGACGGATCGAACAAGCGGGGCCGCCGCTGGAGGTTTATCGATACCCGGCCACCCGGTTTGTCGCCGAATTCGTCGGCTCGCCTCCGATGAACTTTTTCGACGGCACGCTCGACGAAGAGGGCCTGCAGGTGGGGACGGCGCGGCTGGCCTGGCCCGCCGCGGCTGCCGCCGAAGCGGGAACGCGGGCACGGCCCGTCGCGGTGGGCCTCCGGCCCGAGGAGATCGCCGTGAACGCGGACGACGCGGACAACGCGGACAACGCGGTGAGCCGGGACGGCACCTGGCGTGGCGAAGCCGAAGTCGAACTGGTGCAACCGATGGGGGCCGAAACGTTGCTGCAATGTCGCTGGGAATCGTCCCGCGTGACCGTCGCCCTGCGGAACCTGGCGCCTCCCGGCAGGGGCGAACGCGTCACCTTGTCGGCCGACCGCGATGCCTTGCATCTGTTTGATGCCGGCACCGGCCAACGGGTCGGTCCGCCCCCGCGATCGGGGTGAGTCGCTCGGGGACGCGCCGGCGATGACGCCGCCTTACTCGGCGAGCGAGCGACGGAAGGCGTCGAAAGCGTCGCGATAAAGGCTCGGCGGAGGGCGCCGCGTTCCGCTGTCCCGGAGATCCCGCAGTTGATCGGCCGAACCGCGCTCGCTGGCACCCGAGCCGCTGGACTGATCCCGCATGCCGAGACTTCGGAGCGTTTCCTCGAAAGCTTGCTCGCCTCTCGGGCCACGCTGTTCCATCTGACGCGCGTTTTCCCAGCGGGCGCGGAATCGCTGCAGGTCGGCTTCGCTCCAATTGAGCCGCTCCAGCAATTCCGGATCGGGCTGATCCCCTGTTTCTTCAAGGTAATCGAGCACCATATCGGTCGCTTTCTTGGCGTAGTCGACGTCGACCGGTTCGGGCGCTTGTTGGGAATCGATGAAGGCATCGCGATCCCCTCCGGCATCGGTGGCCCCTCCCTGTCCGGTCGTGGCCGCAGCAGGATCGGGCGAGGGGGAGCCGGGCTCGTTCGCCGGGTTATCGAGGGAGTCGCCGTTGGCAGCATTCGCCGGCGCAGCCCGCCCTTCCGCTGTTGGGTCCTGCGTTCGGGGCGCAGCCGATTCGTCGGCGGGGTCCCCGTCTTGGCGCGTCGCTGAATCGGCCGCGGTTCCGGTCTCTCCGCCCGCGCCTTGCTCTCCCGCCGGCGTGCCTGGTTTGCCCATCTGCCCGCCTTCGTTCGCATCGCTTGCCTCGCCCGACTGGCCGTCCGCCGCGCCGTCGCCGGTTTCGTCTCCCGAGCTACCCTTGCCCGCGCTGGTTTCGTTCTCGCTGGTTTCGTTCGAACCCTTGCCTGCCTCGCCGTCGGACGTTGGCTGAGGCTCGCCGCCCATCGCCTCGTTGCTGCCTGCTTCGGCCCCGGCATCGCTCGCCGCGTCCGCTGGATCCTGGGCTGCGGCGGAGGATGCCTTCCCCGCCTCCGAACCCGTGGCGGCGTCTCGCGACGACGCATCGCTTGCCTCGCCTGCACCACTGGCGTCGCGCGGGGAAGCGGGGTTATCGCGGCTGCTCGGTTGCTCGTTACCGCCTTCACCGGGGCGTGGGGAATTCGACTCGGCTTGGCCTGAACCCTCGGGGCCGGCGGCATTTTGGCCTGCGCCCTCTTGCCCTGCGCCGCCTTCGTTACCCGCGGAGCCTGGCTGCGATCCCTCCTGGGACTGCTGTTGGTCCAGGAATTCCTTGATCCGTTCAAACGCCTCGCCGTCATGTTCGGGGGGGGCGGCTGGACGTGGCGGGCTTGATCCTGCGGAACCCTCGCTGTTCTGCCCGCTCGACGTCGCATTCGATCCGTTCGGCTGGGCACCTTCGCGGGCTCCGTTCTCAGCGCCCTGGCCCGCCTCGCCGCCTTGAGTGTCGGCCCCGCCGTTCGGCTCTGGGGAGGCGGCAGGGTCGCCATTGGCTGGGGTGGAACCGGCAGCCTCCCCGTCCGACGTCATCTCGGAGGCGGAGGGCTTTCCCTGATCTTGCCTGCCACCGGCGGCCGCTGGCGAGCTCCCCGTACCGCCCTCTGCGGCGGGCTCGCCTGCTCCGCCGGAGCCTTCGGCCGCAGCGGGATCACCGGAGGATCCCCCGTTCGGTCGATCCGAGGTGTCGGCAGGGGACGTACCGGCAGGGGGCGTATCGGTCGGGGAAGGGGACGAGGATCCTGGCGAGCCCGCCGGGGCGCCACCCTGACCGCTGCTATCTCCTCCAGCGCTCTCCCCGCCGCTGCTGTCTCCTCCAGCGCTATCTCCTCCGCCACTGTCTCCTCCACCGCTCTCCCCGCCGCGGCTGTTTTCTCCGCCGCTGTCTCCAGTCTGGCTCGCATCGCCCGAGCCGCCCGAGCTGCCAGCGCCCTCTCCTTGCGACTCCCCTTTCTCCTGTCCGTCAGACTTGCCGGAGGAGCCTTCGCCTCCCGCTTCGCCTTGCTCTCCGCTTTCGCCACCGGATCCGCCGCCACTTCCTCCGGACCCCTCCGAGGAAGCCTCGCCAGCGGACGATTCGCTGCCCGTTTCCTCCTGGGGAGGCTCGACCACTGGTTGTTCATCGGTCGCGCTGAGACCATCTTCACTCGGCCGGCTTTGATTCAAGTCGGCGGGGGCGGTGATCCGTAATTCGACAGGATCAGAGACCGTACGATTGGGGGCCCGTTTTTGCGTCGTCGGGTGGTGTCGGTTGTCTTCGACGACCGCCCGGATGTTGACGACATCACCGCGCTGCAGATCGAGTTCTTGGGGGCGAAAACGATAGAGCGCGATTTGCGTGCCGCGTTCTCCGGGATCGGCTTTCCAGAGGCGCACATCGGGCAGTCGCTGGGTGCCGCGCTCCATCCGGAGAACGATCCGGGTGAGCCCAAAGTCGGGGTCGAGGGCGTGCACTTCGATCAGCTGCTGGGCGTCGAGCGGGACCTCTTTCGGGGTCCGCACGGGAGTGGCGACCGTAACTTCGGGAGCCAGATCGGGGAGGACCTTGATCGGGTAGACGACCGGCTCGGGGTTCTTGGCGCCATCGGCATCCTGGACCCGCAAGCGGTAACTGCTGTGGGGGACGACGCCGGGTTGGTCGGCCCCGCGACGGAGCCGGATGGAAGTGGTCAGCTGGGTGCCGGAGGAGTCGATTTCCATCGGGAAGACGCCCGCCGTGGCGGTGGTCCTCCCGCCGGTGGTGCGCGGGTTGAGTTCGATCCTCGCTTCGGCGATCGGTCGGTTGGTCGTCGCATGCAGGGTCACTTCCGTCCCTTCCAGGGCTTCGATCGCTGCGGCCCGCGTCGTGCGTGGCGGTCGTCCGGTGTAGGGAAGCGGTTCGTATTCGACCGATTTGATCTGCACGACCGGGACATCGCGGGGCGTGATCTGGAAACGGCGGCTGCGGGCATCCCCGGCGATGACGGTGTAGTGATGCGGTCCGTCGCTTCCCGCCGATCCGTCCAACGACGCGGTGAACTGGGAGGGGGCTTCGCGGTCCAGGGCTTGCAAGGGAATTCGCCGCGTCTCGCCTGAAACTTCCCAGCGGACGTGCGGTTGATCACCCTCGCGCAAACCTTGCAAGCGGGCTTCGACCCGGACCGTCTCGTTCGCCAGGATCTCGACGTCGCCCGGTTGCACTTCCAGGATGCGCACGCGACTGGGCGCTTCGATCGACGACAACGGCAGCAGCAGGCGACCGGCCGAATCGAGCGTGTCCTTGGGTGAGAAGACCGTGTAGGCGGCCAATAACGCAAAGGCGCCGGCCACCACGATCCACAGTTGAAAGCTGCTGGCGACTTCGGAAGGCAATTCACCTTGGTGATGACGGAGACGGCCTGCCGCCCGGGAGCCGATGGAACGGACTACGACGCCTCGTAATCCGCTTGTCTCGCGTTGGTCGAGTAACGACACGTAGCTGCTGAGCGCATGTTTCATCTCGGGAATATCGCGTTCGATACTCCGCGCCGCGTAGGCGGCGTCGATCTGGGCCTGGAACAAGGGGACAATGCGTTGCCATGTCCAGTAGAGGATCCAACCGAGCAGCGCGATCCACAGCGTTAACCGCAACCACGGCCCCGCGGCCCAGATCCATTGATCCAGCACCGCCCAAACCAGGATCGCACCAATCACCGAGAGCACCAGCAGCAGGGCGGCGCGGGTCAGTTCGCTTCGCCAGAGGGCTGCTTGCGCCGCAGCCACCCGCGCGGCGATCAGAGAATCGGCCGGAGGAGGCGAAGGCGCTTGCTCAGAAGGTGGCGGTGATGCGGTAGCCATAAGGGATTCCGTTGCCGAGGCGAACGAGGAGGGGCTGAAGGCGAGGCAATACCCCCCGGTTCCTACCAGTATAGACCGTGGGTCGGGATAGGCCCGACAACAAAAAATCCCCGCGCGAATCGCTTCGCGCGGGGATGCAATGCTGGCAGGCGGCCGGAGGCGGAAACTTATTCCTTTTTGTCTCCGTCGCCTTCGTCGCCGCTACTGGCCGCCACCGGCTCGGCATCATCTTCGTAGCCGCGCGTCTGGCCTTCGAAGTCGAGTCGCATGACCTTGCCTTTGTCGTCCTTGAAGGCATCGACCACGATCGTGTCGTTGCCTTCGAAGGTTCCCCGCAGCAATTCTTCGCTGAGCGGGTCTTCGATCCGCTGCTCCAGAGCCCGCCGCAAGGGCCGGGCACCATAATCGAGGTTGCTGCCTTTCTTGATGATGAAGTCCTTGGCCTCGTCGGTCAATTCGATGCGGAAGCCGCGTTCGAGCAACCGTTCGCGGACCTTGGCCAGTTCGAAATCGATCACTTTCTTCAAATCGTTCTTATCGAGGTGACGGAAGATGATCGTATCGTCGAGGCGGTTGAGGAACTCCGGACGGAAGTGCTTTTCGATCTGGTCCATCACCCGCAGCTTCATCGACTCGTAGCTGGCGTCTTCATCCGGCTTCTGGAAACCGAACGCCGATTCGTTCTTGATCGCTTCGGCCCCCGCATTGGTGGTCATGATCAAGATCGTATTGCGGAAATCGACGTTGCGACCGAAGGAATCGGTCAGCCGACCTTCTTCCATCACTTGCAACAACGTGTTGAAGACGTCGGGATGGGCCTTTTCGATTTCGTCGAAGAGGACCACCGCGTAGGGGCGTCGCCGAATTTTTTCGGTCAACTGGCCCCCTTCTTCGTAGCCGACAAATCCGGGAGGCGCCCCGATCAGGCGGCTGACGTTGTGCTTCTCCATGTACTCGCTCATGTCGATATGCACCAACGCATCGGCGTCACCGAACATGTATTCGGCGAGCGCTTTGGCGAGCAGCGTTTTCCCAACCCCGGTCGGACCGGCGAAGATGAACGAGCCGGTCGGCCGCTTCGGATCTTTCAGTCCGCTGCGGCTGCGGCGGACCGCTTTGGAGATCGCCGAGACGGCAGCATCTTGGCTGACGACCCGCTTGTGCAGTTCTTCTTCCATCTTCATCAGCCGCAGCGAATCCTCGGTGGAAAGCCGCGTCAACGGGATGCCGGTCATCTTACTGACCACTTCGGCGATCACTTCTTCGTCGACCACACCATCGGTCTGCTGACTTTTCTCACGCCATTCACGGGTGATCTGTTCCTTTTTCTTGCGGAGCTTTTCCGCCTGATCGCGGAGGTTGGCCGCCTTTTCGAAATCCTGGTTGGCGACCGCGTCCTCTTTTTCCTTGTTGAGGTTTTCGACCTCCTCGTCGATCTCCTTCAGGTCCGGCGGCCGTTTCATCGTCCGCAGCCGGATACGGGCTCCCGCCTCGTCGATCACATCGATCGCCTTATCCGGCAGGCAACGGGCCGTGATGTACCGCTCGCTCATCTCGACCGCCGCGATCACCGCGTCATCGGTGATCTGCACCCGGTGGTGCTCTTCATAGCGTTCCCGCAGCCCCTTGAGGATTTCGATCGTCTCGTCGGTGCTGGTCGGTTCGATGATGATTTCCTGGAACCGGCGTGCCAGGGCATTGTCCTTTTCGATGTACTTGCGGTACTCGTCCAGGGTGGTCGCCCCAATGCACTGGATCTCCCCGCGGGCCAGCGCGGGCTTCAGCACGTTGGCGGCATCGATGGCCCCTTCGGCGCCCCCCGCCCCGACCAGCGTGTGCAGCTCGTCGATGAACAGGATCGTATTCTTGGCGCGGCGGACTTCGGTCATCACCGCCTTGATCCGCTCTTCGAACTGACCGCGGTACTTCGTCCCCGCGACCATCATCGCCAAGTCGAGCACGACGATCCGCTT
>CAYNVI010000046.1:0-16273 GCA_964400585.1 uncultured Pirellulaceae bacterium
GCTGGAACCGCGCACGTGCAGCTTCAACAGCCCGTATGGCGCTTGCCCGCAGTGCGATGGCATGGGGCGGGTCGAGCAATTCGATCGCCAGGCGGCAATGCCGGATCTCGAGCAGTCGCCGGCCGCCGGCGGATTGGCGGCCTTCCAACGGGCGACCCGCACCGGGCAGGCCAACCTGCGCGCCCGCGTCGAGCCCTTCCTGACGTCGGTCGGGAGCGGCTGGGAACAACCGCTGGCAACCCTCACGCCCGACCAACTCGATCGCTTGTGGGCGGGCGATCGGCCGGGCGGGCGGGCCAAGGGGAACCGCCAAGCGGGGTTTGTCGGGTTGCAGGGGATGCTGGAGGAAGAATGGGAAAAGGGGCGTTCGGAAAAGCGTCGGGAAAACCTGACCCTATTCCGCAGCCAGCTCCCCTGCCCTGCTTGCCACGGCGGCCGCCTGCGACCGGAGGCGTTGCATGTGCGGGTCGCTGAGACGACGATCCAGGAGCTGACCGGCCGCGCCGTCGAGGAGGCGATCGCCTGGTTCGAAGCGCTGGCTTGGGACCGACAGCAACAGGAAATCGCCCGGCCGATCTGCGGGGAGGTCCTCAAGCGGTTGCGGTTCCTGCAGCGCGTCGGCGTCCATTACCTGACGCTCGATCGCCCCGCCGACACGCTCAGTGGCGGCGAATTGCAGCGGGTCCGATTGGCGACGAGTATCGGTTCCGGGCTGGTCGGAGTCTGTTACGTCCTCGATGAGCCCTCGATCGGCCTGCACCAACGGGACAACGATCGGCTGATCGAAGCCCTCCGTGATCTCCAGCATCTGGGCAACACGGTGATCGTCGTCGAGCATGACGAAGCGATGATGTGGGCCGCCGACTGGCTGATCGACATGGGACCGGGAGCGGGCGAACGCGGCGGCCGGATCATCAGCCAGGGGACCCCGCAGCAGGTGGCCGACGATCCCGCTTCGGTGACCGCGGCGTACCTGTCGAGGGTCGCCGATCCGTCGGCCCCGATTGCGGCCGGTGGCGCGGCCGGTGGCGCGGCCGGTAACCACGCGGCTGGCGGCTTGTTGGCGGTGGCGGAGTCGCCGCCCGGGGAGGCCGCACCGGCGGAGTTCCCGCGGCGTTCGCCGGGGGCGGATTGGCTGGTGTTGGAAGGGGCCCGCACGCATAACTTGCAAGCGGTGACCGTGCGGTTCCCGCTCGGCTGCCTGATCGGGATCACCGGGGTCAGCGGCAGCGGCAAGAGTTCGCTGATCAATGACACGCTGTTTCCTGCCCTGGCGAAGCCGTTGGGGTTGGTGGCTCCGGGGCGCGGTGACTACGACCGGCTGCGGGGGGCCGCCGCGGTCGACAAGCTGATCCGCATCGACCAGGCCCCCATCGGCCGCTCACCGCGCAGTTGTCCCGCCACCTACAGCGGTGCCCTGGATGAGATCCGCAAAATCTACGCGGCGACGCGCGAGGCAAAGCAGAAAGGCTTCCAGGCCAGCCGCTTCAGCTTCAATGCGGCGGCGGGACGCTGCCCCCAGTGCAAGGGCCAGGGACAGGAAAAGATCGAGATGAACTTCTTGAGCGATCTGTACGTCCGCTGCAGTCGCTGTCGCGGAAAGCGTTTCAATCGCCAGACCCTAACCGTGCGATTTAAAGGCGCGACGATCGCCGACGTGATGGAGATGACGATCGATCAGGCGGTCGCCTTCTTTGCCAACCATCCCAAAGTGCGGCGGATTTTGGATGCCTTAGCCGATGTCGGGCTCGGCTACCTGCAGTTGGGACAAGCCAGTCCTTCGCTCAGCGGCGGGGAAGCCCAACGGATGAAGTTGGGGACGGAATTGGCACGCCCGCAGACCGGAGCGACGCTGTACCTGCTGGACGAACCGACCACCGGGCTGCACTTTGAAGATGTGCGGCGGCTGCTCCATGTCCTGCACCAACTGGTCGAGCAAGGAAACACCGTCGTGGTGATCGAACATAACCTGGACGTCGCGCGGGCCTGCGACTGGCTGATCGACCTGGGCCCGGAAGGCGGAAGCGGAGGCGGGGAACTGTTGGCCGCGGGGCCTCCCGAGACGATCGCCGACAACCCGCGCAGCATCACCGGGCGGTTCTTGTAGGGCGGCGGTTGGAGGGCGGTTCTTGGAGGGCGGTTCTTGAAGGGCGGCCTACCCGCCGGCAAGGCGGGGCAAGAGACCGCTCGTCCCGCGCCCGCAGCAGGCGGTCTCAGCGACGGCCGAGCAGGTCTTCCAGCACGATGGCCAGGCCGGCAGCCGCCAGCGGGGTACTGAGCGAAGCGAGCGACTTTCCCGCTTTGGCGACTTGCGCGGGAGCGAGCGGGACGTGGATGAAGCCGGCGCGGGTGGCCAATCCACGTTGCTGAGCCCAATGGTGCGTGGCGAACAGGGTGGCATTGCAAAGGTAGGTGCCGGCATGATGCGAGACCTCGGCCGGAACGCCCGCGTCACAGAGCTGCTGCCGCCAGTGAGTCAGCGGCAACGCCGACTGGTAGGCGAGCGGGGCGCCCGGAAAGAGGGGCGAACTATCGCTGCGGAGATTCAGACCGATCGCTTCGAGCTGCAGCGTGGCGGCTCCGGGCAGCTGGCCCAAGTGCAGGATCAGGTCATATTCGCCGCGGAGGTCCTCGGCCAATCGCCGCTGGACGTCTTCAAAGTTGACCGGATAGCGTCGGGTCGTCACGCTCCCCTGCGAATCGAACCAATTGGTCAATTCGATCAGCGCCAGCCAACTGCTGTTTTCCTCCCACTCTTCGTAGGGTTCGAACGCGGTGATCAGAACGCTGGGCATGAAAACGCTGACGGCTCGAGGAAGAAAAAGTCCTCACCAATGTAGGTTAGCCCTCCGCCGCGTGCCGACGTTTTTGATCCTCTTTTTCGGTTTTCTAACCGGCCAGTTCGCTTTTCAGGTCGCGGAGCAGCTGCACCGCTGCCCCGATTTCCGCGAACTGCCGTTCCGGTTCCTGCGGGATCTCGCGCTCGATCGTCAGCGGACCGGTGTAGCCGATCTCGTCGAGCGTCTGCAGGTACTGGCGGATATCGACGTCGCCTTCGCCCAGCGGGACTTCGGCGCCCCAGGTCTTCCCCGGCTGGTCGCTCCAGGTCGCGTCTTTGCAGTGCACGCTGCGGACCAGGCTGCCGATCTTGCGGAGCGTGGGGATCGGTTCCCCGGTGCCGTAGAGGATCATGTTGGCGGGGTCAAAGTTGACGAACAAGTTGTCACGCTGGACGAGGTCCACGAAGGCGACGAGCCCCTCGGCGGACTCCTGCCCCGTCTCCAGGTTCAGCTTCTGCGAGTTCGCCGCGCAGTGATCGCACAGTTCTTGGGTGACGGCGACGATCCCGGGCATCCGCGGATCGTCCGTCTGGTGCGGGACGAAACCGAGATGGAGGGCTACGACGTCGCACTGCATCAAGGCGGCGAAGTCGGCGATCTCTTTCATTTCGGCCAAGCGGCTCGCCCGCGTCGCTTCGGGAACCAACCCCACCGTCTGCTCGACGGTGGGGATGTCGGCGTAGCTTTCGTCGTCGAAGCCTCCGAAGATGGCCGTCAGTCGGACGCCCATCTCTTCGAGCTGGATGCGGAGCTTGTCGGCGGTCGCGGGATTCCGCGATTCCGGCTGCGGGGCGTGCAGTTGGATGGTCGGCACCTGCAGTTTGCGGATCACGTCCCAATGGACGCCCAAGCCAGCGTCGACGCTGGCGAATACTCCGATCGGCCATTTTTCCATGATCATCCTGCCTTTGAATTCAAAGTCCAAGCTGTTGAGTCGATCCTCGGTCCCGCCGTCGCGTTGGCAATCTGACGCCGGCATGTGCGACCTGCGACCCGACGTGCGGTGCGTCGCTGACCGCAGTGTAACGGGAAGGGTCGAAGGTGTGGCCCCGGGGGGCGGGAAATCGAGGCCCCACGAAAACCGAGGGCCCACGAAAACCGAGGTCCCACGAAAAACGGGCGGCCCCCGCGGTGAAGCGGAAGGCCGCCCGCTTTGCGAGGCGTCCGGTGAGGCCAGCGACCGCGAGGCGGTCGCTGACCGGTCGAAGCACGGTTAACGACGCGGGTCGAACCCGGTCTGCGCGATTTCCTCTTCTTCCTGAATGATGATCCGCGGGGTGACCATCAGCATCAGGCTCGACGCATCCCGGCCGATCGCCGTGTTGCGGAAGAGGCGGCTGATGTAGGGAAGCTTGCTGAGGATCGGAATGCCGCGTTCGGCACGTCCTTCCCGCAGACGCTTGATTCCCCCGAGCAGGATCGTCCCTCCATCGGGGACGCTGACCGTCGTGTTGACCGTCGTAAAGGCGAACGTCGGCAACTGCACCGTCGTCCCTTCGGTCACGTCGCGGGACTCATCCGTGTCGGTCGGTTCCCCGGTCTCGGGGTCGATGTCGTCGCGGCTGCTGCTGGTGCTGGTGCTGCGGCCGGTGAAGGTGAATTCGTCGACATCCCCGATCTGACTGAAGAACGGCACCAAGGTCAGCCGGACAAACCGTTTGTCGTCGCTGACGACCGCTTGCACGTTCAGCTCGGTCCCTTCGTTCAAGACCACGATGACCGGTTGCTGGGCGACCGCAAAGTCACCGACAACCGGCCGGATACTGGTCACGAACGGACGCTGCGACTGGTCCTGGATCGAAGCCGATTGACCGTCGAACAGGGTCACCTTGGGAGCCTGCATCACGTTCGTTCGGTTGTCACCTTGGGCCGCCTGCAGGAAGAAGAACGCTTCGATGTCGCTGAGGATGGCGAAACCGAAGGTGCTGAGTGCACCCGGGTCGACGCCCCCGAAAATCGGCGAAACATTGAAGTTGTTGTTTTCCAAGCGGAAGTCAAAGTCGGGAGTGAATTGCCGGTTGTTGTTCGACAATCCGACCACCACGCTGTTTCCCGAATCATCATCCGGCAGGCCCGGTGCCTTGTCATCGAACGCGACGTCAAAGTCGACACCGATCTGCTCGAAGAAGGAATCGGAGAGGGTGATGAAGCGGACTTCGATGGTCACCTGCAGGTTTTGCAGACGACGCAGCGATTCCAACAGCTCGGAGATCTGGTCGTGGACTTCACTGGTGGTGCTGATCACCAGGCTGAGGTTCTGCGGGTAGGGAGCCATCGAGCTGGGACCGCCGAGGGCTTCCCAGGTATCGGGGGCGACCGTCGTTTGAATCAGCTGCATCAGCGTGTCGAAGTCCGCGATTGCCCCGCCACCGCGGGCTCCCGGCATCATCCCTTGCCCGCCGCGGCTACCGGGCGATTGCCCGAAACCTTGGTACTGGGCCAACACGTTGGGGTTGTTCACCGGTTCCTGAGCCGAGGCGAGTCCAACCGGCGACATCGGTGCGACCGAAACGTTGGTCGTTTCGGTGTTCATCTGGTAGGCGGCCTTGAGGGCGCCGGCCAGACCATCGTCGTAGCTGGTGCTGAAGTTCGGAATCGGGGTCACAAGATCCGAAACCTTGTAGGTCCGGGGAGCCACCTGACTCCGTTTGACTTCGTTGCTGGTCACGTTCAACACTTCGTTGCCGACCGTGTAGGTCAGATCGTATTGACCCAGCATCAACTGCAAGGCGCTCTGCAACGAGATCTGTTTGGAGAGGTCCAGGGTGACCGGGGTATCGATCTGGACGCGGGCGGCTGCGAGCGCCTTCTGATCGATATACATCGGCACGCCGGTGACCATCTCCAGCGTCTTCAGCACTTCGCCCAGCGGCTGGTTCCGGAAGCGGACATCGACCGGCGTCAGCAGACGACGCTTGATCTCCTGTTCGGCAGGACTCCCCTGCCCTTCGGCTTCCAGACGGGCCAAGCGAGCTTCGCTGAGCGGGCCCCACGTTTCGGCGTCCATGAATTCCAAGGGCGTCCCCGGAGCGGGGGCACGATTGGAACGTTGCACGTCGTTCAGGTGATCGACGAACATGTCGCGTTGTTCCGCGGTGATCTCCTCCAGCTGCAAACGCCGCGTCTGGTTTTGGCTTTCCTGGAACATCTGCCGGGCGATTTCCGAACCGGGGGCCAATTCGCCCACCTGTTTGGCGATCACCAATGCTTCGGAATAACGGCGGTCGCGGATCAGTTGGTTGTACTCGTCGACCTTTTCGGCGATCTCATCGTCGGTTTCGAGCTTGCGGCGACGCTCCGTTTCCAAGTCCGTGCGGACCTGTTCGTTGCGCACGTCCAGTTCGATGTCCGCGCGATTCTCATCGACGTACTTCTGTTGCTCTTTGATCGCCCGTTCGACCATCGCCAGCAGCTGCTGCTGGGCCGGTTTGTCGACCGCGGAATCGGCCACCCGGCGCCGGAGTTTGACGATCCGGTCGAGGGCATCGAGGGGTGCTTCGATGCGGTCGTTGTAGGCGAGTCCCAGCTCGTTGGTGACTTCGCGGTAGAGCCGCTGGCGAGCCTGCATCTTTTTCGCATCGACCTGTTCCAGCGGCGACAACGGGCGTCCCGCCTGCCCCGCCTCGGTGGCGGCCGGTTGCTGCATCAGTTGCAGTTTGCCCTGCAGTTGGCGTCGCATGCCCGGATCGAGTTCGGCTTCGAATTGCCAAGCTTCGCGGAACAGTTGCTGAGCCTGGCTGCGATCCCCCGCCGATAAGGCTTCCACCCCTTCGCGGTACAGCCGAGCCCCTTCGCTGTTATCGACTGGGCTGGCACCCGCCGGGGGCGGCGTCAAGGTGGTCGGACCCGTCGCTTGAGCCGGCATCACGGCTTGATCGCCGGCGCCGCTGGAAGGGGCTTGATCGTATCCCGCTTGCTGGACGCCCGTGGGAGCCTCGGGGGCACCCTCTGTTGGGGCGCCACCCGCTTGAACGACGCCATGGTCGACCGGCGGAATGCCGGCGCGACGGGCGGCGGCGTTGACGTCCAGTTCCAGCGGCCAGAGTTGCGGTTCGTTCGCTGCGAAGGCTTGGCGGGGAACGCCCAGCGATTTCGCTTGACGCGTGATCGCTACGGCCGCGGGCACGTCACCGCGGTCGAGCGCCGCACGTCCCAGCGCGACCAGTCGGAGCGTTTCCTGCTTCCGCTCGGCAGGCGTGACTTCGGCCACCGGCGGCAACTCCGCTGCGGGGACGCCCTGCTGCAGGAGCCCCTGACGGAGGGAAAGGAGATGGAGACGCAAGCGGACGTCGTTCGCTGAGACAGCCGTCAACTGTCGGAAGCTTTGCACGGCCTGCGGTAGATTGTTGCTTTGCAACGCTCGATGCGTTTGGCCAAGCAATCGGTTGGCTTGTTCCCGTTCGGAAGCCGTGGCGGTCACCTGAGAGGGCAGCGTTAGCTGTGACCCCTGAGGCTCTTCGGCGGCCGTCCGACCGGCCTGCATGGCGATTACGGTGGCTAAGCCGCCCGCCACCAACCATGCCCTGCTTTGCGCGGTCCCACTCAACGCGACTCTCCTTCTTCGCGGTTGGATTGGCCGTTGTCGTGACGAGCGTCACGTTCTCGACCGGTCGATTGTCCGACGATTTTGAAGCACCTTCCGAAGAAGCCTCCGAGACGAAGCGAAGACGCTGGCCATTCCTTGGCAGCGAACCTTGGCTTCGGCTCCGGCTTCCGGAAACCCCCAGGGGGCTTCCCAGCCGGTCGCAGGGCAAACCTGCGGCACGGCGCATCAAAATGTTTGTGTCACCCACGCATCTCCACGATGCAAATCGGGTTGGCGGGGAGTACCACGGGAGAAGAAGAGGCGTCAATGGCGATTGTGAGAAATGCCAAAATCTTTTCAGGCGGCCGAGGAATCGCCGGATCGGTCCACCAACGCGAGTACCGTCTCCAGGCTGCCGCACTGGGCAACCATCCGCTGAATCGTCTCGGCTTGCGCCTGCGTCGCCTCGATTCCCAAGGATGCGAGCAGCTCTTGCACTTCGTCGGGATGCATCGCGCAGATGAGGGGCGTCGAGGATTCTTCGGGAATCGAGGATTCTTCAGGACTGGGCATCGGAGGCTCCTAAGGAAAACAGAACGGGCAAAAAAACGATCGGGAAATCGGCAAGGGTGTCAGCGCGCCGAATCGGCCCTATGCCTTTGTCGGACAGCGGCGGCGGCGGGTTGAGCCTTCATCGCGGTTCGTCTTCAGGGGCGGACGTCGGAGGGACGCGGCGGAGGCTCGAGTCCGAGGCTGGCGATCACTTCTCCCCGCGGGGCAAACACGACCACGAAGGTATTCGCGCCGTCGCGGATCTCGACGGTTCCGCGAGACCGGCGACCGACTGGCTGATCGCCCGCCCCCCAAACCTGCAGGTCGATGGCCTGACGGCCTGCGGGAAGTTCGCGGCGGCAGACCTGGATTTCCCTGGGCAACAGGCCCCAGCAGCGGAGATCGGCCCGCTCGTTCGCTTCCCAGGCGGTGGCCAGGGCAAAGGAAAAGAGGCTGGCCGCCGCCCCTTCCAGTTGCAGCGTGTGCCCGGCGGTCTGGACCGCCGCCTCCTTGGTCACGCGGCGGGTGACCGCGCGGGCGATCGTCCAGGGCCGCTCGGCCGCCGCCTGGCGGATCGCCAGTTCCCCGACGTCGGTCAACGTCTCGGTCGCTTGCACGGGCTGGCCGGCAACGCCGACGCCCAGTCGGACGGCCGGTGACGGGGGGATGGTCACGACCGGGATCGGCACCCGCGCGGGCCGCGGCAAGGCGGGCTGGCCCGAGCCGGCGGCAACCGCCAGCGAAGCGAGATTCAACGCGGCGGTGGTCGTTTCAGCGACCGATTCGGTCAGGATCGGTCCGCGACCGAGGCAGGCGAACACGTACAAGACACCGTGGCCGGGGCGGCTGTGCGTCCCCCCCGAGGCCCGCCGCAGGTCCTCGCCGGCCGCTTGGAATTCCGGTTCCCATCGACGGACCAGCCGATAGGCGCGGGCCGCGTCATCGTAATCATGGTGCGTCGCTTCGCGGAGGACGCCGCGGAGGTAGGGGGCGAAGGCGACCGGCTGGAAGGGGTCAGCCGCCCCCGGCAGGCCGCCCGCGACGCCCCGCGCGGCGGCCGCTTCCGCCAGCGTTTGCTGCCGCAACTCGGCTTGCAACGCGTAGCTTTCGGCGTCGCTGCCGTCGCCGGCCAGGCTGGTCATCGCTAGCATCGCGCGGATCATCACCTCCTCGTAGCCGGCCGCCCGGAAGGTCCGTTGACGATCATCGCGGAGCAACGCGTCGCCTTCGGCCAGGGGGTCGATCTCGGGCAAGCGATCGAAGTGGTCGCGGGCTTGGCGGAGCCTCGCTTCGGCGCGGGCGAGGTTGCCGGCGGCGAATTCGGTGATCGCCAGATCGAGGGACGCGACGTCGGCCTGGCCCGGTTCCTGGGCGGCGGAGGCAAGCTGCTGGCGGGCGATCTCCCAGTCGCCGGCGTAGAAGGCTTGCCGGCCGGCGGCCAAGCGGTCGACCCCGGGAGCACAACCGAGCAAAGGGATTGCGGCCAGCATCAGCAACGCAATACGCAAGACGGAAGCCTCCCTTATCCGTCGGCTTGTTCGAAGGGACCGTATTGCCACCACTTTCCGGCGCGGGAATCGTGGTAGCCTTTGCGGATCGTGGCCGATTCCTTCAGGTAGTCACCGGTGTGGATGTTCACCATGTCGAGCGTCAGCAAGTAATCCCGCTGCCTGCTGTCGTTTCGCTGCGTCGTTCCCGAGGTGATGCGGGCGTAAAGTAGGTAATCGAGCGGCAGCCCTTGGCGTCCCAGCGCCGCGGCAAAGCGTTGCTGGTTGGCGGGCACGAATAACGCGTCCGGACGGATCCGCGTTTCGATCAAGGCCGCTTCGACCATCCGGCGGCTGACGTTCCGGAAGGCCGGATTCCCGTTCACCTGCGTGTCGATCCGTTCGTACAACTGATCCTTGAAATCGGTCAGCTCTTCGGCACTCTTGTTTTCGATCCCGATAAAGCAGACCGTCGGCGGGCCTTCGGGGACGACCGTTTCCTCCGCCCCGTCAAAATCGACCCGCTGCACCGTGGGGCAGCGGGCGAGGAGCTTGGCGACCGACTCGTCGACCAGTGGATTCCAGACAGCGGCGCCTGCGGCGTGGCTGCCGACGAGATCGACATCGTCGTTTTGCAGGATGTGACCGTAACGAGCACCTCGGCAGCCGATCGCGGATCCCGCAAGCGAGCTGGCGGCGAGGGTCATCCATTGACGTCGGTGCATGCTTGCGATTCCTTAGAGGCCCAGTCGTCGGCCGTGGCGGCGGTTCGAATCCGGTACCCGTATAATCGGTATCTTTTGTCGATTTGCGTTGACAAATTGACGCCCGTCGCCAAACTTTGAACCAATCTCGTGGAATCCCTCGCCTTCCCCATCCGAAGCGGCGGGCTCCCGCCTTGCCCAATCACCTTAGCTTTACCCCTGTTTCCCGAGCGTCTTCGTTCTGATGAGCATTGTCGATCTTGTGTCTCTTCGCCTTCCGGAAATCCCTCTGGCTGCAGGCATTTCGCCGCAGTCCGGGCTGCACGCGGCCCCGGCTCCGCTCTCTCGGCCGGTGTTGAGCGACGACAAGGACGATCCCGACGACGACAAAGGCAAGGAGGACGACGCCGAGGAGGATGACGATCTCGACGACGATCTCGATACCTCCGCGCCGCCGCTCGAGGACGACAAGGACCTCGACGATTTCGACGACATCGACGATGAAGACTTCGACGACGACTTCGACGACGACTTCGAAGAGGAGCTGCAAGACGACTACGAGATCGAGGTCGAAGACGAACTGGATCAGGAATTTGGGTTGACCAGCGACGACGAAATGGACGACCTGGAGGAGCTCGAATAGCTTCTCCCCTGGCGGACGCGACCGATCCCAGCTGGGATGCCGGGGCGGGTTGCGGAAGATGCCCCCAGCCGGGCAGACCGGGGCGTCGTTGCCGGGGCCTGCGCCGTCGCCCCGAGGCCGCGATCCGGCCCCAGCAAACTCCCCCTCCCCCTCCCGCTACCGGGCGTTTTGCTTTCTACTATCCGGCAAAGGCCTGCCGTGCGGGGCGTGTTCAGGCTTCCCCCGCGTTTCGACCTCGCACCACGCATCCGAGCCATGTTCTCCGCTGTATCGACGAACGTTCGCTTTCCCGAACTGGAAGAAAAAGTTCTGGAGTTTTGGGCGAATCGAGGGATCTACGCCGCGTCGCTGCAGCGTCGCGAGGGGGCCCCCCCTTTCGTCTTCTATGAAGGGCCGCCGACCGCCAACGGGCTTCCCCACCCCGGCCACTGTTTGACCCGCGCCATCAAGGACCTGTTTCCACGCTACAAGACGATGCAGGGCTTTCGCTGCGAGCGGAAGGCGGGCTGGGATACCCACGGATTGCCGGTGGAAGTCGAGGTCGGCAAAGAGCTGGGGATCCATCGCAAAGAAGAGATCGAAGCCTACGGGGTCGAACCGTTCATCCAAAAATGCCAGCAGAGTGTCTGGCGCTACATGCAGCAGTGGGAACGGCTGACAACCCGGCTCGGTTTCTGGGTCGATCTCGATGACGCCTACGTGACCTATCATCAAAGCTATGTGGAAAGCGTCTGGTGGAGCCTGAAGAACCTGTTCGATCGGGGGTTGCTCTATCAGGGCCACAAAATCGTCTGGTGGTGGGCGCAAGGGGGCACGGCCCTCTCTGCCGGCGAAGTGGGACAAGGCTACCGGGAGGTCGCCGACCCCAGCGTCTATGTGAAATTCCCGTTGGTCGAGGCCCCCGACCGCGCGCTGTTGGTCTGGACCACCACTCCCTGGACCTTGCCGAGCAACATGTTCGCCGCCGTCCATCCCGAGCTGGAATATGCCCTCGTCCGCGAAGCCGATTCGGGAGAGCTGCTGTATGTGGCCGCCGATCTGGTCGAGACGATCGCCAAGAAGAGCCAGCGGACGCTGGAAGTGGTCGAGACGTGCCGGGGGACGGACCTGCTGGGCAAACGCTATCGTCCGCCTTTCGATTTCTACTACGCCTCCTGGGGCGAGACCGAGGGCGAACGGGTCGACGGGGGGAGCGAAGCCCTCTACTGGCGCGTCGTGGCGGCCGATTTCGTCACGACCGACAGTGGCACCGGGTTGGTTCACCAGGCGCCTGCGTTCGGGGAGGTCGACTACGAAGTCTTTGCCACCGAACGGGCCCGGTTCACCGGCAACACCGTTCCCGAACTCTTTTATTGCGTCGGGTCCGATGGCCGCTTCACCGAGGCGGCAGGACCCTTTGCCGGGATGTGGGTCAAGGACGCGGATAAGCCGATCGCCCGCGACCTGAAGGAACGCGGACTGCTGTTCCATCTCGATCAGTACCTGCACGATTATCCTTTTTGCTGGCGCGCCGACGAGGATCCGTTGATCCAGTATCCGCGGGAAAGCTGGTTCATTCGGACGACCGCTTACAAAGACCGGATGCTGGAAAATAACCAGCAGATCGGCTGGAACCCGGGGCACATCCGCGATGGCCGCTTTGGCAATTTCCTGGCGACCAACGTCGACTGGGCGCTGTCCCGCGAGCGGTTCTGGGGAACGCCGCTGCCGATTTGGGTCTGCCAGCAGACCGGGCAGATGGAAGCGATCGACAGCTACGACGAATTGCTGCAAAAGCCGGGCGTGACCGGCACCGAAGTCTGGACGCGGGCCAAACAGGCGAACCCAGAACTGGCCGACGATCTCCGCGTGCACAAGCCCTACATCGATGCGGTGACCTACGCATCGCCGTTCGCTGCCGGGGCGCGGATGGAACGGGTGAGCGAGGTGATCGACTGTTGGTACGACAGTGGCGCGATGCCGTTCGCCCAGTGGGGATACCCGCACCGAGTCGGTAGCGACGAACGCTTCGAACATCAATTCCCCGCGGACTTCATCAGCGAGGCGCTCGACCAGACGCGCGGTTGGTTCTACAGCCAGTTGGCGATCAGTACGATGCTGTTCGGGGAACCGCCCGCAGCGGCCGAGCCGCCCGCCAAGCTCCCTGCGACCACCGCTGCCAAGACGCATCCCTTCCCCCATCCCTTCCGCAACTGCATCGTCTTGGGCTTGATGCTCGCCGAATGGTGGGAGCCCAAAGAAGGAGCCGGCAATAAACAGGCCACGGCGAACAAAGAGGGGGCGGGGATTGCCCTGACGGAGGAGGAAGCTAAGGAGAAATTTGGCAAAGGCTTCACCAAGAAGGTCGGGAAAATGTCAAAGCAGCTGCGCAACTACCGCAGCCCCGACGAGATTTTCTCCCGCTACGGGGCCGATGCCCTGCGTTGGTACTTTTTCGCCAACCAGCCGCCTTGGACCTCGATCCTCTACAGCGAACGGACGATCCGCGATTCGATCCCGGAATTCTTGTTGCGACTGTGGAACGTGTTCAGTTTTTTCACGATCTATGCCGAGATCGATGGCTTCGATCCGACGGTCGATGTGGGCCGCGTCGAACAGCTCAAGCCCAGCGAACTGCGGCTTGCCGCCGGTTACCGGCCCGCGGGGGAGCGGGCGGAAATCGATCGTTGGATCCTGGCGGAATTGAACCGCACGATTGCGGTCGTGACCGAGCGGATGGATGCCTACGACAATTTCGCCGCTTGCCAGCAGATCACCGATCTCGTCGACGGGCTCAGCAACTGGTATGTGCGGCGCAGTCGCGATCGGTTCTGGGCGGCGGATAAACGCTCTCCCGATAAGCTCGATGCCTACTGGACGCTGTACGAAGTCCTGTTGGAGGTCAGCAAGCTGATCGCCCCCTTTGTCCCCTTCCTCGCCGAAACCTTGTGGCAGGAACTGACCAAGCCGTTCGCCGGCAAGACGCTGGAGAGCGTGCACCTTTGTGACTATCCCCGGGTCGATAGCACACGGAAGGATGACAAACTGGCGACCCGCATGCGGTTGTTGCGAGAAATCGCTTCGCTCGGGCGGGCCGCGCGCGCCGAGGCGAAGTTGAAAGTGCGGCAGCCGCTGCAAAAGGTCGAAGTGGTTCTGAGCGATGACACGCACACCGCTTGGTTGCGGATGCATGACGCCCTGGTCCGTGAAGAGCTCAACGTCAAAACGGTCGACTACACGACCGATGCTCAGGAATACGTGCAGTATTCCGTGCAACCGAACTTCAAACGGCTCGGACCGCGCGTGGGGAAGCTGATCCCCCAGGTCAAGCAGGCGTTGTTGGCCGCCGACGGCGCGGCCTTGCTGCAGCAGTTGCAGCAGGACGGCAAAATCGAGCTCACCATCCCAGGGACCGATGCCGCGGGGACCACGATCGAACTGGATGATCAAGACATCCAAGTCCGCTTGCAGGCCCGCCAAGGTTGGACCGCCGCGCAAGGAACGAACTCGGTGGTGGTGCTGAGCACCGAAGTGACCGACGAACTGCTCCGCGAAGGGATTGCCCGCGATCTGATCCGATTGATCCAAAACCAACGCAAATCACTCGATTGCGGGTTCACCGACCGGATCGAAGTCGGCGTTGTCAGCGAGGACGCGACGATCCGCCAAGCTTTGGACGAACACCGCCAGACGATCGCCAAGGAAACGCTCGCCGATGCCGTCACGACCACGGCCTTGGCGGACGCGGCCTCCGAAGCGACCGAGATCACCGGCCACCCGGTGACGCTCTATGTGCTCCGCAAGGGCACCGCCTTGTAGGACTCAGGCGTCTTGCGGAGGCCACGGGATCCCACTCAACTGGGCCAAGGCCAACAGCAATGCCTGCGTCCCGTCCCGCTGATGCCCTTGCGCTTGGACCGCTTCGTACAGCTGGCGGGCGAGCGCCAGACCCGGCATCGCGATTCCCATCCGGGCTGCCTCGTCGAGCGCGATGCCCATGTCCTTGATGAAATGTTCGACGAGGAATCCGGGGGCGAAGTCGTTGTCGATCATCCGCGGGGCCAGGTTCGACAAGGACCAGCTGCCAGCCGCTCCGGAGCCCACCGACTGCAAGACCGTGGGCAGATCGAGGCCCGCTTTGTAGCCGTACAGCAACGCTTCGCAGACGCCGACCATTCCGCTGGCGATCAAGGTTTGGTTGACCATCTTGGTGTGCTGGCCGGCCCCGTGGCCTCCCTGATGCACGATCGTCTTGCCGAGCTTTTCCCAGCAGGGCTGGAGGGCTCGGACCGTCGTGGTTTCTCCCCCAATCATGATCGACAGCCGAGCTTCGCGGGCCCCCACGTCCCCGCCGCTGACCGGAGCGTCGATACTGTGCACGCCTTGCTGTTCGCACGCCGCCGCGATCTCGACCGCCAGCTGCGGTCGGCTGGTCGTCATGTCGACGAGAATCGTGCCCGCGGTCGCTCCGGCCAGCACCCCTACCTCTCCTAGGATGACTTGTTCCACGTCTTCGGGATAACCGACGATCGTAAACACGACGTCGCTCGCTGCGGCAACCTCGGCGGAACTCGACTTGGCAACCGCTCCCTGGTCGACCAAGCCCTTTGTCTTTTCGAGCGAACGATTGAAAACCGAAACCGCGTAACCGGCGTCGAGAAGATGTCGACACATCGCGGCCCCCATCACTCCGGTGCCGATCCAGCCGATGCGCGTTTGACCAGGGGCAACGGGGCCGGAAACAGGTGCAAGCTGAGCCATGGAAACGATCTGGAGAGGGGAAAGGAAACGACGGTCCCTACCTTAAAGTTTGACCGGCCGGCCCAGCAAGCGGGCCGGGTCAAGCCTCCGCCCGCATGCTGCGGATCCGGCGTGATGCTAAACCGCGGCGACGCTTCCCAGCGGCGGTTGCCCGACGGCGGCGCAGAAGGCATCTCGTTGGCCGGCGACCTCGGCGGGGTCATCGACCAGGACGATCGAGTCGCTGGAGGGAGCCAAGCGGTCCACCTCGTATCCACAGATCACCACCAGCGTCTGCTTCAGGAGGGCGTCGCGTTGGAGATCGGCGTGGAGGGCCGCGAGTGCCTGCCTGAGCTGCTGCTGCGAGGGGACGTCGGGGTGGTTGGCAGGGAATGGATCCCGTCGCCAGACGGGGGGGTGTTGCTCCGTGAACAGTTGCACGACCGGGACGCCTTGCTGCAGCAGCCGGCGGGCCCGCAGGCATTGCGTGGCGAATCGGTGGCCTCTGGCCGTGTCACCGTACGGCATGCGGATCGCTGGCGGTTCCTCGCGCACTTCCAGGGCGTCGCGGAGGGCCGCGTGCAGCTCTAAGGTCTCGCGATGCTGCGCCAGCGGCATCGCCTGCTCGGCGTCGCCGAGGGAGACAAAGGCTTGGCGGCGGAGCGTCGTGAGCGGGGGAAAGATGGCACTCCGCGGAGGCTCGGCGACCGGACCCCGATCAAACAGGCCCGTCACCGCATCCCCGCGATGGCGAAGCCGGATGCCATGGGATGATTGAGGGAGCCGGCCGCCATGCCAAAGCA
>CAYNVI010000047.1:0-16215 GCA_964400585.1 uncultured Pirellulaceae bacterium
GGCGCGTTCTGCGTCTTTTTGCCCGACTTCGACGCGCCGCTGATCGTGCAGAAGCAGGACGGCGCGTACTTGTATGCGACCACCGATCTGGCGACCTTGCAATACCGGCAAGAAACCTTCGATCCCACCGATATTTTGTACGTGGTCGACACCCGCCAGTCGGAACATTTTGAAAAGCTGTTCGCGCTGGCGCCTCGCATGGGGCTGGGGCAAATCAACCTTCAGCATGTCAATTTCGGCACCGTCCTGGGCGAGGATGGCCGGCCCTTCAAGACCCGCTCGGGCAGCTCGGTCGGTCTGGAGAGTTTGCTGGAGGATGCCGTCCAGCGAGCGTCCGAAGTGGTTTGTAATCCCGACCGGGTTTCGAAATTGCAGCCGCCGTTGTCCGAGGAAGAGAAGGAGGAGATCGCTCGCAAGGTCGGCTATGGGGCGATCAAGTATGCCGACCTCGCGCACCACCGGACGAGCGATTATCGCTTCAGCCTGCAAAAGATGGTCTCCCTGGAAGGGAACACGTCGGCCTACGTGCAGTACGCCTACGCCCGCACTCAAGGGATCCTCCGCGGCGGTCAGACCGATGAAGCCAGCGTGCTTGCTTCGCAGCCCACCGTGCGGCTCGACCAGCCCGAAGAACGGGCCCTGGGCGTCACCCTGCTGAGGTTTCCCGCAGCGTTGCAACAGGTTGCCGAGGACTACGCCCCGAACGCTTTGGTCGACTATCTGTACGAGACCGCGCGGCGGTACGCGATCTTCAATGACACTTGTCACGTCTTGAAAGCCGAGAGCCCAGAAGCGAAAGCTTCGCGGCTTGCCCTCGTCGCCCTGACCGGCAAGACATTGCGCACCGGCCTGGAGCTGTTGGGCATCCAAGTCCCCGAGCGGATGTAACGGGCGGCGATCGGCTATGCTGGCGGACTCGTTTGGCTCTCTGAATTTCCCAGAGGTTGCTTCGATGTCCGAGGATCGAGAAGACGCGTTTGCGCGGCGCGATGTTTTGAAAAGGGCGGCCCTGACGTCCGTAGGGCTGGCGGTGGGTGGGACGGCGGTTCCGGGGAGGACGGAGGCGCCGGCGGACGCCGTCCACGATTCGTTGATCGCCCGCGAAAATGCAAAACCCGGGTCCCATGATTGGCAGCTCACCCGCGTCCGCCTCGATCGCCGGGGTGGGATGCGGGCCCCGGCGATTGAAGGGTATTGTTCCCAGCAAAGCGTCGCGGCGGGCGAATCGCTGGAGATCTTCGTATCGACCAACCCGGCGGTCGAATTCGAGATCGAGATCTTCCGAACGGGCTACTACGGAGGCGCCGGTGCCCGGCGGATGACAACCCTGGGCCCCTTCGAGGGAAAACCGCAAGCCTTGCCCGAAGTGGGGAAGCGTCGCCTGCGGGAATGCCGTTGGTCGCCCACGACCCGGCTGACGATCCCCGAGGACTGGCCCAGCGGGGTTTACCTGGGCCGCTTGAGCACCTTGCCGAAAGCCGACCAACCGGGGGCGGGCAAGGGGAGCGGCTATTGGCAGAATTACATCGTCTTCATCGTCCGTGACGATCGGCCTGCCGACATCCTGGTGCAGTGCTCCGACAACACCTGGCAAGCCTACAACCAGTGGCCTGATGGCTATTCGGTTTATACCCATCCGGACGGAAACCAGGGACCGTGGGCCGATGTCAGCTTTGATCGCCCGTACGGCAAGTACTCGCAAATCTACGAAAACCCGCAGTCACTCGGGTCGGGCGAATGGCTCTGTTTTGAATTCCCCTTCAGCTATTGGTTGGAACAGCAAGGCTACGATGTCACCTACTGCAGCAACCGCGACATGCTGACGCCGGAACGAGGGCTGAAATGCAAAGCGTTCCTTAGTGTGGGGCACGACGAATACTGGGATATCCGGCAATACAAAAGTACCCTGACGATGCGGGACGCAGGCGTCAACCTGCTGTTCTTTTCAGGCAATTCGGTCTGCTGGGTCAGTCCCTACCGAGACAGTTCCCGCGGCGAACCCCAGCGCATCCTGTTTCGCGGTGGACCTTACGGGGGGGACCATCGCTGGGCGGTGCAGCGGGAAGCGAAACATGGTCCCTTCCCGCATCGCGGACCCGACGAGGGTTATCTGATGGGGGCCCGGAATGTTTCCCCGGTGAATGGGGGAGGCGACTGGGTTTGCGCCCAGCCCGACCACTGGATGTTTGCGGGGACCGGGATGCAACAGGGGGAGACGATCCCCGGGCTGGTCGGCTGGGAATATCATGGCGATCCGCCCCGCGACATTCCGGGGTTGGAGATTGTCGGCCAGGGGACGGCGTTGCAGGGAGGTTCCGTGCCGCAGCGATGGACGGCGACGATCTATCCCGGGCCGAAAGAGAACTTCGTGTTCAACGCGTCGACGATTTTCTGGTGCCAAGGGCTGTCGCATCCGCCGGGACACATGCTCCCCTGGTCCCATTGGTCGCGCCCCCACGGGCCCGACCCACGGGTCCAGCAGATCACGCAGAATCTGTTGCAGCGGGCCCTCACGCAGCAAGGCGCCTGACGCATCGCTGGACCCCGACGGTTTGAGACGCCGCGAAGTCCTTTCGCGGATCGGCAACCGCATCCGCTGCCGGGCACCCCACCCGGGGCCGCCCTCGTTGCGGCCGTGGCTTAAGGGGCGGAGCTGAACGGCGGACGGTCGTAGGTTCCGCCGTCCCCGGTCACGCGCGGGTCACCGGTAGCGTGAAGGACGTCCATCAGCCGCTTTCGCAACGCCTGTTTCGTGGCCTGGTAGCCCGCTTCTTCGGCCAGGTTCCGGAGGCAATCGGGGTCGGTCGTCACGTCATACAGTTCTTCGCCTGGACGGAGCATAAAGCCGATCTGGAAAGCCTTGGCGGCCGCGGGCACTTCCTCGCGGCGGGTCACGATCCATGCTTTGGTCGGACTGGCGTCGAGGTCCGGAAAGGCGCTCAGCGTGTTTTGTGCCAGATCCTTATAGGACGGCATCGGACCCGGCGGCCTGCCCATTCCGGGGGCCGTACCCATCGGCCAGCGGTCGGGCTGGAAGTTGCGAATGTATAAGAACCGATCGGTCCGGAACGCCCGCTGCGGGTAGGGCAGCATGTCGACCCGCGCTTTGGCAACGTGTCGCTCCCGCCCGGTGATCACATGGTCGCGGGCCAGATCGATCCGGCCCGCTTGGTCCCGCTGCAGGATCGGCAGCAACGACTTGGCGGTCATCACGTCGGGTCGGGCCACGCCTCCAGCTTCCAAAAACGTGGCGGCCAGATCGGGAAGATTGACAAAGTCGCTGACCACCCGCCCCCCCGGGACAGAAGCGGGCCAACGGACCGCCAAGGGGACGTGCGTCCCCAAGTCATATAAATTGCACTTGCCGCGAGGCACACCCGGGATCCCGTGATCCCCGCTGACCACGATCAGTGTGTTGTCCAGCTCGCCGCGCTGTTCCAGTTCATCAAGCAACACGCCCAGGCTCGCGTCGAAAGCTTGGACCTCACCCAGGTAATCGGCAAAGTCTTGCCGAACCGTGGGCACATCCGGAAGGTAAGCGGGCAGCTTGCCTTGCAGCTCGTCGGGATCGATGTTCCAAAGCTCCTGGGCACTCCCTTCGACCCATTTGCGATGGCAGTTGGTCGGGCCGAACCAGTAGCAGAACGGTTCATCCTGCCCCGCTTCGAGGAACTGGCGAAAGTTACCGCGGACCTCGTCGAGCAAGGTCTGCTTCGCCGCTGCCGAGTCCGACTGACGCATCGCGAACTGCGAAAACCCGTTGAAGCGTCGGCCGGCCCCTTCGTAAGCATTCGCCTTTCCGCCGTAGGGAGCGTGGGCCGGCTTGCCCGGCGTCCAGACCTTGTAGGTATAGCCGATGTGGTAGCCCGCTTGTTCCAGCAGCAACGGGTAGGTCGGAATCGCGTCGTCCCAGATCGCGCCCTGCAGGATGGCGCCGCGTCCGGTCCGCCAAAAGTACTGTCCGGAAAGGAGCGAACTGCGGCAGGGCGTACACGACGGGGCATTCACAAACGCGTTGGTGAACAGCACCCCTTCGCGGGCGATCCGGTCAAAGTGAGGGGTCGCGACACAATCGGCAGGCCCGCCCGGTTCCCGTTCCGCGTAACAGCTCGCGTACCGTCCCCAATCATCGGCAAACGCAAACACGATGTTGGGTCGTTGCCCGGCGTTGGGGGTTGCGGCGTCCGCCGCAGAGGCAAGCCAGGGGAGACAAGCGAAACCGATCCCAAATGCGACCAGGCGGTGAGCGACCACAGCGTTTCCTTTGCGAAGCAGGCACGGATTGAAGGGGGGGGAAACGTCGAGTTTAACAGACGGAACGTCGCGGTTTCGCGGCAGGCTTGCCGCTGCGTGGCGATCGGCAGGGGACCCTGCTACCATGCCAGGGGATCGACGGCTCGTGATCCGATCCCCCCTTTCCTTTCCCCGATTTTCTCCGAGCACCCTTCCATGCGCTCTAGCAAGTGGTTTTGCGCAATCGCCTTGTTGACGGTTTCCTTCGTCGGCGATGGCGCGGCAACGGCGGCCAACCTGTTGATCGAAGCCGAATCGTTCCGCGAACGGGGCGGGTGGAAGCTGGACACGCAGTTCATCCAGTCGATGGGCTCGCCCTACCTGCTCGCCCACGGCCTGGGGCGTCCCGTCGAGGACGCGGTGACCACGGTCGAGGTACCGGAAGCGGGCGAGTACTACCTGTTTGTGCGAACCCTCGACTGGGTCGCCCGCTGGGACGCGGCGGGCCACCCCGGCCGGTTTCGGATCGCCTTCGATGGCCAACCGGTGGAAACCGTCTGGGGGACCGAGGGCAAGACGTGGGATTGGCAGGCGGGAGGCCAAGTCCGCTTGCCGGCGGGCCCGGTCGAAGTCCGTCTGCAGGATCTGACCGGCTTTGATGGACGCTGTGATGCGATCTACCTGACGACCGAGGCGGGCGATCGGCCGCCTCCTGCCGGCGACGTGCTGCCGCCGTGGCGTCGCCAACGCTTGGGGCTGGATGACGAACCGATTGCTGAAGAGGACTACGATCTCGTCGTGGTGGGCGGGGGCTACTCGGGCATGGGCGCAGCGCTCTCGGCCGCCCGGATGGGGTGCCGCGTCGCCTTGATCCAGGATCGCGGTGTCCTGGGGGGCAACGGATCGAGCGAAGTCCGGGTCTGGGCGATGGGGCTGATCCGCCGGGGTCGCTACCCGCGGATCGGCGAGATCGTCGAAGAGTTTGCGGACAACGCCAGCAAGTCGCCGGGACGAAAAGAGGAGTTTGGCGACGAGGGAAAAGAGGCGATTGTGCGGGCCGAGGAAAACATCGATCTCTTTTTGCATCACCATGCCTTCACGGCGGCCACGGTCGACGGGGTGATCCAGTCGGTCGATGCCTTTGACACCCGCAGCGGCGCCATCCGTCGCTTTAGCGCACCGCTGTTCGCCGACTGCACCGGGCACGGTTGGCTGGGGACGTGGGCAGGAGCGGATTTCGATATCGCCCCAGGGGAGCGGATGGGAATGAGCAACATGTGGCGTTGGGACGAAGCCGAAACGCCGCAAAGCTTTCCGAACACGCCTTGGGCCTTGCAGCTCTCGATGCGCGACTTTCCCTATCCCCGCGACCATCACGGGCAGTGGTTCTGGGAAAGCGGTTTCGACAAAAATCCGTTGGCAGGGGCCGAGGCGATCCGCGACTGGAACCTCCGCGCCGTCTACGGGGCATTCAACGCGATGAAAAATGGGGACGGTGCCGCCCGGCACCCCAACGCCGTCCTCACCTGGGTCGCTTTTATTGGAGGGCCCCGCGAAAGCCGCCGCTTGCTCGGCGACGTCGTGCTGACGCAAGCCGATATCGTGAACAAAAAGATGTACCCGGACGGCTGCGTCCCCAGTACCTGGTCGATCGATTTGCACTACCCCAAGGAACAGTACGCCGGCAAATATCCCGACAATCCGTTCATCAGCAAAGCGGTGCATGATCGTCGCGTCGATCGCTCGTTCGGGTATCCCGTCCCCTACCGCTGTCTCTACTCGCGGAACGTCTCCAACCTCTTCATGGCCGGACGGTGCATCAGCGTGACGCACGAGGCCCTCGGTACGGTCCGCGTGATGAAGACTTGCGGGATGATGGGAGAAGTCGTCGGCAAAGCTGCCTCGGTCTGCATCGCTCGCACCTGTCGGCCTCGCGACGTCTACACGAATTACTGGTCGGAGATGGAGGAGCGACTGCAGTTGCCGGGAGTCGCGCGGCGGAAAACCGTGGGAGCGCCGATCGAGCTTCCTGAGGATGTCCCGGCTGCGGCCGGACCGAATGGGCCGCCCACGGGGTTCGATCCCGACGAGCTGGAAGGGGTGGTCGTGGACGATACCGACGAGGCGGTGGAGGTCGTCGGATCCTGGACCGTCGGGGCCGGCCTGAAGAACTACGTCGGCTACGGTTACCGCTACGCCGGCGGGGACAGCGGGGCATCGATGCGGTTCACGGTCAACCCGCCCGAACAGGGACGTTACCGATTGCGCGTGATCTACAGTTCGCACCCCAATCGAGGAACCCGCGTTCCCGTGCGTTGGTCGGTCGGCGGCGACCCGCGACAAGCACGCATCAACATGCGAGGCGAACCGCAAAGCGAATTGCAGAGCTTCGAGTTGGCGACTTTGGCATTGCCGGCGGAGCAGCCCGTGACGGTCACGATCGTGGCCGAGGATGCCGGCGGGACCGCCCATGCCGACGCGATCCAACTGATTCCCGTCCGCGACTGAACGCCGCCGTTTGGAAGCTCGCGAAGCCAGCCTGGCGATCCGCGCACGCCGGCCGCACGATCCCTCCGCGACCCGGCCGCGGAGGATCGCAGAGTCCCCTCAACGCCGACACGTCTCGAACCAAGCGATCGTGGCGGGACGACGACAATAGATCAGCAGGGCGATCGGATAGATCAATCCGAAGCAACCGCCGACCAAGCCCCCGACGAACCCCATCACGTCCGCTGGGGTGGGTTCGCCTCCTTGTTCCAGCATCGGTCCCAAAGCAAAAAAGATATGACCTGCGGTCGCGATCACGGCGGCCAGAATCGAATAAACCGCATAGATCACCGAAAGCCGGCGGCTCCAGGGCTGGCACCGCAGCATGCCGATGCCGGCGACGATCAGCACCACGCTAAAGGCCAGGTTCCCGGCCATCAGGACCCCGTAGAAAATCTGGTAGGCGACGCTGTCGCGCATGAGTTCCAGTGCGGGGTTCGGGCCGAGCTGGACGAAAGCGGCCAGCACCATCACGAAGATCGAGGCCAAACCGCCAAGCAGGGCGAAGGTCCCCAGCACGATGCTCAAAATGCCAAAGACCGTCACCCCCGTGGGCCGCGGCGAGGCGGCCTCGCCGGGCGGCGCTGCCACCGGGGCCGATGCCGGTGAAGGGGTTTGGTAGGGGGAAGGCGATTGCTGGGACATGGTTAAAACTCTCGGTAGAAGAAACGGGGCCGCCGTCGCCCCGACCCCGCCATTGAATCGGATCGGTTCGAGCCGGGGTAGCCTGTAGCTCGCTGGCGGCCACCTGGTTTACACTGCGGTCCCGCCGCTATTCGCTGTTTGAGCCCCCTGCAAAGCATCTTGATGGCCGAAGTCGAAACTGAAATACGTGCCGAGCTGGATCGGTTTCGCGAAGATTTTCAGAAACTCCGCAACGAGATCGGCAACGTGATCGTGGGCCAGCGGGCGATTGTCGACGGCGTCCTGCTCGGTCTGGTTGCGGGGGGGCACGTGCTGTTGGAGGGGGTACCGGGGCTTGGCAAAACCTTGCTCGTGCGGACGCTGGCAAATGTGCTGCATGCGCACTTTTCCCGGATCCAATTCACGCCGGATCTGATGCCCGCCGATTTGATCGGCACCAACGTGATGGTCGAAGCCGAGGGGGGCGGGCCGCGTCAGTTTCGCTTCGATCGCGGACCGGTCTTTGCAAACGTCGTGCTCGCCGATGAAATCAACCGGGCGACGCCGAAGACGCAGTCGGCGTTGCTGGAAGCGATGCAGGAACGCAGCGTGACGGTCGCCGGGGTCAGCCACCGGCTCGAAGAAATGTTCTTCGTGTTGGCGACCCAGAACCCGCTCGAGATGGAGGGAACCTATCCGCTGCCCGAAGCGCAGTTGGACCGCTTCCTGTTCAAGCTGCTGGTGCCGTTTCCTTCGACCGAAGAGATGGAAACCATCTTAGACCGTACCACCGAATCGCGGCAGGAGGAGGCGCGGAGCCTGTTTCCGCCCGAGCGGATCCTGGAGATGTCCCGGCTGGCACGGCGGATTCCGATCAGCGAGGAAATTCGCCGGGACGCGATTCGCATCGTGATGGCCACGCATCCCGAACATCCGCTGGCCACTGCCATGACCCGCCAATTCGTCCGCTTCGGCAGCAGCCCGCGGGGGGCCCAGGCCGTCATCCTGGCCGCCAAGATCGAGGCGATCCTCGATCACCGCTACCATGTCGCCCGCCAGGATATCGATGCCGTGGCGGTCAAATGCCTGCGACACCGTGTCCTGCTGAACTTCGAGGGCCAAGCCGAAGGGGTCAAAACCGACGCGGTGATCGCAGACATCCTGGCCCAGACCAGCTAAATTTGCTGCCTCCTCACGAATCCACCCTTGTCAGCGGGGGGATTTCCGAGGAAACTTCGTCCACTTCAAAAAATCAGGAAGGACCCGGCGGGGGCGCGAGCCGCCGTTTTGGGATCGTTCCACGGCTGTTGAACCGGCTGAAACAGCTAAAGAGGTTTTCCATTCCCCCCACGAAGGGAGGGAGCGATTGCTCGGCGTGGTCCGAGGGTTCGCTTCGTTTCCCAAGGAGATTGTGGCCGCATGTCACGCTACACCGGACCCAAAGCACGCATCAACCGTCGGCTCAACGCGTTGATCTACGAAACCGCTGGTGCGTCGCGAGCGCTTGATCGCCGTCCTTCGCCTCCCGGGATGCACACCCGAGGTCGCCGCCCCAGTAACTACGGGTTGGCGTTGATGGAGAAGCAGAAGATCAAGCACTATTACGGCTTGGGAGAGCGGCAGTTGCGTCGCTACTTTGAAGCGGTCAGCCGGAAGCCGGGGAACACGGGGGAATTGCTGCTGTTGATGTGCGAGCGTCGTCTCGACAACGTCGTTCGCCGTTGTGGCTTTACGAAGACCCGTCCGCAAGCGCGGCAGGGCGTCGCCCACGGTCACTTCCGCGTCAACGGGGTCAAGGTCACCAAGCCCAACTACATCCTCCGTCCCGGTGATATCGTCGAGGTGCGTGGACGGGAAAATCTCAAGAATCTTTACCGCGGTGTGATCGCCAACGCGTCGGCCGATGCCCTCGATTGGGTCGGTTTCGACAGCGAGAACTTGACGGCGACCGTGCAAGGTTTGCCGGGGCCGAGTGACATCAGCCTGCCGGTCGACGCCAACAGCGTCGTCGAATTCCTCTCGCGGTAGCGGCTCTCTTTTTTTGCCTTGGATTCGACGTTGGTTATGCATACGCCCCTCGTAGTTCTCGGTGGCGGCCCCGGTGGTTACGCCGCCGCATTCCTGGCCGCCGATGAAGGTCTGGACGTCACGCTGGTGGAAGCCGAACCCCAGCTGGGCGGCACCTGCCTGCTGCGTGGTTGCATCCCCAGTAAAGCCTTGCTGCATGTCGCTCGCGTGATCAACGAGGTCGACGAGCTCCGAGAAGACTGGGGGGTCACGTACGAGGACCGGCCCAAGATCGACGTCGAGAAAATCCGCAGTCGCAAAGAGAAAGTGATCACGACGCTGACCGGCGGACTGGGCAAACTGGCCAAGCGGCGGAATGTGACGGTCATCCGTGCGCGAGGTTCGTTCGTCAATTCGACGACGTTGAAGCTGGAGGGCGACCATGAATCGATTCCGGAAGACGGTCAACTGACGTTCGACCACTGCATCCTGGCGACCGGCAGCGTGCCCGCGATGCCGCCTGCTTTCGATATCGGTTCCGACCGGGTGATGGATTCCGCCGGGGCCCTCGCCCTGCAAGACATCCCCGAATCGATGTTGGTGATCGGCGGCGGCTACATCGGGCTGGAAATGGGCAGCGTCTACGCCAGCCTGGGCACCAAGGTCACCATTGTCGAGCTGTGCGAAGGGTTGTTGCCGGGGGCCGACCGGGATCTCGTCAAACCGCTTGCCAAGCGGATCGAAAAACTGGTGGAGGGCCGCGTTTACTTGAGCACCAAGGTTGGCTCTCTCGCCGAAGCCGACGACGGCAAGATCGAAGTCACGTTTGAAGGCCCCGGCCAATTTGGACATGAACAGTTCGATCGCGTGCTCGTTTCGATCGGCCGCCGCCCGGTCACTCGTGGTATCGGACTGGAAAACACAAAGGTTGAAATCAACGATCGCGGCTTCGTGGTCTGCGACACCCAGCAACGCACCGGCGACCCCCACATCCTGGCGATCGGCGATATCGCCGGTGACCCGATGCTGGCGCACAAAGCGACCCACGAAGGACGCGTGGCGGCCGAAGTCGTGCTCGGCAAGTCGGCCGTTTTTGACAAGGTCGCCATTCCCGCGGTCGTCTTTACCGACCCCGAGATCGCTTGGGCCGGCCTGACCGAAGGCGAAGCCAAACGTGATGGTCGCAAGGTAGAGGTCGCCGTCTATCCCTGGGCCGCCAGCGGACGCGCCCAAGCGCTCGGGCGTACCGAAGGGTTGACCAAGTGGTTGATCGATCCCGAAACCAACCGCGTCGTCGGTTGCGGGATTGTCGGAGCAGGCGCCGGCGAGCTGATCGCCGAAGCGGTGTTGGCGATTGAAATGGGCTGCGAAGTCGCGGACATCAGCGAATCGGTCCACGCCCACCCGACGCTCAGCGAAACTTTGATGAACGCCGGCGAGGTCCACTTTGGGACCGCGACCGAAATCTACAAGCCAAAACGCACGTAGGTTTCGACGAAGCGGCAGGCTTCGGAGAGCCGTTCAGTAGGGGGGCGGTTCAGAGGTGACGCGGCGGTCCCTGATCGGCGACCGCTTCGGTCCACCAGCCAGCCACTCGATCGTCTCGCGGAACAGTTGCCGGGCCAAAAAGAAGGCATTGCCTGCGTACCGCGGAACCAGGCGGCGCGGGTCCTTGAGCATCCGGTAGGCCCATTCACAACCGCAGCGCTGGTACGCGACCGGCGCGCGCTGCGCCGTGCCGGCGACGAAATCGAAGGAGGCTCCGATCTGGATGCTGACCGGGACTTGCAACGCCTCGAGATGCTGATGGATCCAACGTTCGCCCTTGGGTTGGCCGAAAGCGACCAACAGGACATCGGGGGAAGCGGCGCGGATCCGGTCGAGCTGTTCCTGCTGCTCGGCGCCCGAGAGGGCGCGGAAGGGGGGCGAATCGACGCCCACAATCTGGCAACCGGGATAGCGGGCGCGGAGGCCGTCGGCGCACCGCTGGGCGACGCCGGGAGCGGCTCCGAGTAGGTACAGCTTCCAGCCGTCGTCGGCGGCGCGTTCCCCTAGCCGGTAGATCAGTTGGCTGCCGGCGACCCGTTCGGGAAGCCGGGCGGCGTTACCGCAACGCGAACGCCAGACGATCGGTTGCCCGTCGGCCAGCACCAACGCAGCCTGCCGATTGATCGCTGCCAGGTCGGCATGCTGGGAGGACAGCATCGCGTAGTTGAGATTGGCCGTAATCACCATCCGGGGAAGCTGGTCAGCGATCATCCCCGCGATGGCATCGAGCGTTTCTTCCATCGTCACCGCGGCGAACGGCAGGTCCCACACCTCGACCGTTCGCGGCCGCACAAAACGCGGCCCGACGAAGGAATCGGTGGGGAGAGGGGATGCAGGGGATTCCAGGCAACTCGCCATCGAGATCGCTCACAGCGGAGGAAAGAAAACAGTCGAGGGGATCATTTCATCAGCCCAGCCGAGGGCTCTGCGAAAGCCTAGCTCGCGGCTAGACTGCAGTGGGGGGTCGCGGAGTCAACTTTCCGCCGGGATCCCTCTCCTAGCTTTCCCGGTTCGCACGGTTTTGAGGATTCGATGGCCCGATTGGTTTTGGCGTGTTCGTTCGACGGTTTGGCGATCTCGCCGCTCAGTCCTTACGGTTCGTCTTGGGTGACCACGCCGCACTTCGATCGCTGGGCTTCCGCCGGAGCCGTCTTCGATCGCTGCATCGTTCCCTCGGATGACCCCCATCGGGTCTTGTCAGCGCTCTGGGACGCTTCCGCTGGGGAGACCAACGGGCTCGCCGCGGCGACCGCACAAGGCCTCCAGCCGAGCTTGATCACGGACTCGCTGGCCGTTTCCGAATTGCCTCAGGCGGACCGATTTGCGGAGATCGGCTTCGTCGAGACGCCGGCGAATACCACCCCCTGCGACGAGATCGAAGCGACCGCGCTTTCGCGACTGATCGCAGCGGTGTTCGACGAACTGGAACGCTTGGACGACGACGAATCGGCTTTCTTGTGGGTCCACAGCGATTGCCTGACCCGCTGCTGGGATGCGCCCCATCACCTCCTGCCCGCGGAGGACCTGGAAGAAGAACTCGAGTATGTTGAAGAGAACGCCGATGGCGTGCCGCTTGATCTGCTGGAAGAAGACGGGGGGCCGAAAGTGATCATGCCCCGGGCTCCCAAAATTTTCCAGACCGTCGATCCCCCTCGGTTGCAGTTCGGCCAGGCCCACGATCCCGATATCACGCTCGCCTGGATGAACAACTATGCGGCCCAGATTCGCCTGATCGATCTGCTGCTCGGCTTCCTGAGCGAAGCGGTCACGCCGCAGCGGGAGCTGACCTTCGCAGTGATGGGGACCAGTGGATTTGCCCTCGGAGAACATGGTGCGATCGGGCACCGTTGCGGCCCGTTACGGAGCCCTTCGATTCAAGTTCCCTTGATGGTTCGGGGTCCGGGCATTCCGACGATTCGCTGCCGACACCCCTGTTCGCCCCTGGCCGTGTGGGATCTCCTGCTCCCCTCTTCGGCGACCGCCTCGTCTGGCTTGGCGAGCCTTTTGAGTCCCGCGGCGTGGAAGGCAAAAAGCGATGAATTCTCACCCTGTGTGGTCACCCATTCGGCGGGAGGTCGCAGCGTTGCGGAGACGTCCTCGGAGGGTGGGCAGGCGGCGTCTCCAGCGGCGCCGGACGCTGGGTCTGCTACCGGTTGGACAACGCCCGCTTGGCTCAGCGTGCGCGAGGTAGGGGGGGATGGGACCGAGCAAGTCGCTTTATTTGCCAAGCCCGACGATCGCTGCGACGCCAACAATGTCGCCAACCGGTTGGGGGAGGTCGTCGAAGGCGTGCAACAGGTCTCACCCGGCGAGGCCCCCCACGGCGACTGAACCAGGCGGGCGGCCAAGTGGGCCGGCAGGCCGGCTGCAGGGATTGGGAGGACTGGGGTATGGAGAACGGGCCATCGGCAAGAATTTGCCGGCCCATTCGAGGGGCGAGTGCGGTTGGCCGTTGACCCCACCCGGGTTGCTGGTTAAATTTCAAAACTTCACGCGGTGGGTGTAGCTCAGTTGGTTAGAGCGTCGGATTGTGATTCCGAATGTCGGGGGTTCGAGTCCCCTCACTCACCCTTTTCAAAATCCCAGTGGTTTTCAGGCCGGAACGCCTGCGAGCGTTTCCACCCCTTTGGTGTGCAGCCCCGTTTCAAGACCAGTTTTCTACCGGAAAACTGGGTCGGAGAGCAAAACGGGGAGCGTTTCCGATGGCAAGACCCAAGGCCAAGGCACCCGCACGCCGCTACCACATCAGCGGACAATCGGTCGTCACGATTGCGGGACGTGACTTTTATCTCGGTCCGCATGATTCTCCCGAGTCGATCGCCCGCTATGCGGTCCTGATCGGCATCTATCAGCGGAACTGGCTGACGCTGCTTCTCAACACGGTAACGAGTGCAGCATCGGCTTGCGTTCTGGTCGCTGCCGGCGAGCTGATCCGCGTTCTGCTGGACGTTCAAGAGGACACCAGGCGAACGGCTATGGATGCGGCGAAGATGGCAACGTAGCACGAAGCGACTACGAGGAAGCGCGAGCTGCAGCGATTCGGCCCGCTGTTTCAAGTCGGCCCTTCCGCTTTGCAGGTGAGCCGTCGTATGGCACGATGAGGCGTCGGCGTTCGCAACACTCCACTTCCGGTCAGGCCTGCCATGTTTTGTCGACGGTGTTCGTTTCTCTTGGCAGTCCTGTTGGTCTTCGCCACCGCGTCGCTGCAGGCGGCGGACTGGTCGGTGCCGCTGGCGGGGAACGCGTTTCGCACCGCCCCCGCCCCCGGAACGCAAGGCTTCCCACGAGGCGAAGGCGGCGTTCACTGGAAAGATCCCGACGCCGTTTACTCGGTCTTCTTTCGGATCGATCGGCCGGCGGTCTTGCAGCTGGCGGTGCAGGCGCGGGGGTTCGAAAGCAGCGTTGCGCTGGAGGTCCGCGTCGCTCAGGAGTCCTTTTCGACGACGATCGACGGCGATGCCTTCCAGCAGCACGCGCTCGGCCGCGTCTCGGTCGCTGAACCGGGGTACGTGCGGGTCGATCTTCGCCAGGCGGACGCTGCCGATCCGGGCAAGCTGGAAATCCGTGAGCTCGTGATCGCCTCGGAGACGGAAGGGTTAACGCTCGATTACGTCCGGTCGAATCAGGGCAACATGTTTTACTGGGGCCGCCGCGGTCCTTCGGTCCATCTTCGCTATGCCGTGCCGACCGAGCGGCCGGTGCAGTATGCGTACAGCGAAGTCACGGTACCGGTCGGCGAGGATCCGATCGGTTCGTACTTCATGGCCAATGGATTCGGAGAGGGGTACTTCGGGATTCAGGTGAACGGCCCCGCAGAACGTCGCGTGTTGTTCTCCGTCTGGAGCCCCTTCCGCACCGACAACCCGGACGAGATCCCGGCAGACCAGCGGATCGTGGCGCTCGCCAAAGGTCGGCAGGTGCAGGTCGGCGAATTCGGCAATGAAGGTTCCGGCGGGCAAAGCTATCTGGTCTATCCCTGGAAGGCGGGGACGACCTACCGGTTTTTGACCGAGGTCCGCCCGGATGGCAAAGGGAATACGATCTATACCTCGTGGTTCGGGAACCGGGCCGACCAGCAGTGGCGACTGATCGCCAGTTTCCGCCGACCGCAGACCGACACGCACCTGCGAGGTTTTCATGCGTTCTTGGAAAACTTCTCGCCCGCCTTTGGATATCTGGAACGCCGCGCGAGGTACGGCAACGTGTGGGTGCGGGATGTGGCCGGGCAATGGCACGCCTGTCGCCAGGCCCGTTTCTCGGTCGATGCCACGGGACGCGGCGCCCATCGGCTTGACTTCGCCGGGGGCACCACCGGCGCGACCTTCTTCTTGCGAAACGGCGGCTTCTTTGACGACCGGGTACCTCCGGGCACCATTTTCCGGCGCACCGCCAGCGAAGGCGGACCACCGGAGATCGCCTTCGCTGCGCTCCCGCGAGACTGAGCCCCGATCGGCGAGCCCCGCTCGTCTGGACGTCTTCCCCACGTCTGCTTCCCGCAGCCCGCGATCGGCGCCCCCCCGGGGGGGCTGACTGTTACACACAGCTCAAAGGAGACTGTCTTTTTGTCCTCTCTCCCCCAAAAAGGCGGCGTTCAAAGCGTTCTATTTTGACACGCAATCTTCGCCGCCTTTTTGGGGGAGAGGGTTAGGGTGAGGGGGGCCAACCCCGTTCCTAGCCGGTAACCAACGACTCGGTTATCATGACGGCTCGGTAGAGGCGGCGGCCGATCAGATACGCCTCTTGCGGGGGTTCGCTTGCTGTCGCAAAGGGGGGGGCGTCATGGTGCCGTTTGCGTGGTCGGCGGATGGGGTACGTCAAGGCGGGCGGACCGGCGGCGTCTACCTCTGACCCTCTCTTTTTTGCGAAGACTCTCGACAAGGCTTGATGGCACATGCAATTACCCATCGTCACCGAACCGCAGGCGCGGGCGGCACCCGGGGAGGCGGACGGACCGGCCCAACGCGGGCGGTACGCGGTCGTCAGCCTGGGGTGCCCGAAGAATCTCGTCGACACCGAGCAGATGCTGGGGCGGCTCGATCAAGACGGCTATGCGATGGTCGACGAGATCGACGGAGCCGACTTCGTCGTCGTCAACACCTGCGGCTTTATCGACTCCGCCCGCCAGGAGTCGCTCGGCGCGATCGATGAAATGCTTTCGCTGAAACGGGATGGGCGGATCCAAGGCGTGATCGTCACCGGTTGTTTAGCCGAGCGTCAACGGGACGCTTTGCTTGCTGAACGGCCCGAGATCGATGC
>CAYNVI010000048.1:0-14622 GCA_964400585.1 uncultured Pirellulaceae bacterium
GCGGGGCGCCTGGGCATTAGGGCGCAGGGTCTGGTCCCCCCCCTGGGTAGCCGGGCTGTTGTTAGCCATCGCGTTGAGCGGGGTCCACGCCGTGTATTGGAGCAATCTGCGGATGCGGGCACCCGCGATCCCCTGGGTCGCCCTGTTGGCCGCGGTAGGGGCTGCGGCACTCGTCGATCCCTTGGCCAGGTGGAGCCGGCGGGGGGAAACCGACACCGGGCCGCCGGCCAGGGAAGGCTAGCTGCCGAGCATGCCGCCGAGCGGGCCGCCGATTTCTGCCTTGTGGGCTTTCTTTCTTCCTTCCTATACTCCGCCGCCGTGACCACCCCTGCCCACCCTGGTGGGCCTCGAACAAGAAAAGTAGTTCATTGCGAGGCATGGAAGCCGAGCGGAACGCGCGATCGCGCCGGGACTGGCGGGCCCTACCAGCTCCGTCGTTGTTTGCTGCGCGGTGGAAACGCCTGAAAATCGTTGTCGTGCTTGTCGCGCTCTGCGGGGGCCTGGCCCCGGATCCCGCCCTCGTGCGGGCCGACGAGCCTGCTGCTCGCCCCGAGTCGGCGGTCGCGGCGGCGGTTGGCGGCGGCGAGTCCTTGGTCGATGACTTGCAGCTCCGCGGTGCGTCGGTGTGGCGTTGGCGGGAGGGGACAGCGGAGGCTTTCCTGCTGGAGGGAGCGTGCGAGCTGACGGTGGCTCAGCCTGCCGAGGCGGCCGCGGTGGCTTCCTCGGACCCGCCGCTCGCCAAGGGTTGGCGGTTGACGGCGGATGCGGTGTTGCTGCTGGTCGAGCGTGCCGGACCGCATTGGCGGGCGACCCTGTATGCCGATGAGGAGCTCCGCATCGACGGGGTCGAGCGATCGAGCCCTTGGAGCGCGGCCTGGACGCTGACGCGTTATCCCGCGATCGAAGCCCCCCATTACCGCGGCAAGCCGACGGAGATTCCCGCCCTCGCCCAGCGTTTTCGCCGACGGGCCCAGGCGACATTGCCCGAGGAAACATCGCCCGAGCAAACGTCGCCCGGGGAAACGTCGCCCGGGGAAACGCTGCCCGGGGAAACGATCCGCCCGGTGCAGTATGAATTGCCAGCGCCGGCTCCGTATCGGGCGCAGCAAGCTCCTCCGGCGGACGCCCTGCCGGGAGGCAGCGCGGCGCCCCCGTTGTCGCCGGGCGATCCTCCGGGGACGCTCGCCCCGGCCCCTGGTGCCTTCCCGGAGCCGCAGCCGGCCCCGGCGGGACCGAATCCGAACCGCGCAGGGGTGTTGGGCGAGCAGGGGATTCAGTTTTCCTTAGGCGGCGGTTCGCGGGCGGTCGAAATCCTGCCGCGGAGCACGGTCGTCCCCCCGCAGACTTCGACCCAGAACCGACCCGAAACGGGCGAGACGGTCGTCATCTCGCGAGGCGGTGTCACGGTTCGGGTCCGCGATTTGGCGGTCGAGGATCCGCTCGGTCGCAACTTCGATCTGGGGACGCTCACCTTATCGGCCGATCGGGTCGTCGCTTGGCTTCCTGAAATCTCGGGCCTCTTTTCGGGGGCCACCCCGCGCGGCGAGGTCGAAGGCGAACTGTACCTCGAAGGCGACATCGTCTTTCGGCAAGGGGACCGGGTGATCTATGCCGATCGCATGTACTACAACATCACGCGGCAATACGGGATGATCCTGTCGGCCGAAGCGATCTCCCCGATCCCCGAAAACCAAGGCGTCGTGCGGCTCAAGGCCGAGGTCATGCAGCAGGTGGCCGAGGGCGAATTCGTCGCCTTCGACGCGGCGGTGACGACCAGCCGTCTGGGCGTTCCCAGGTATTGGTTGCAGAGCGAGCAGCTGCGGTTCAGCCGCCGTCAGGAGATGGTGGTCGACCCGGCGACCGGGCTGGGCGCGGTCAAACCGACGAACTATGCCAGCAGCACGAACAACTTCGTCTACATCGGCGGCTTCCCGGTGCTCTACTGGCCGGTCTTCAGTGGCAACTTCGAGCGGTCGAGCTTTTACATTACCGACATCCAGGTCAAGAACGACAACATCTTTGGGACGCAGGCGTTTGTCGATTTCGATCTGTTTCAGCTGTTCGGCGTCGAGACCCCGCCCGACGGCGTCGACTGGACCCTGTCGACCGACTACCTCAGCGAGCGCGGTCCCGCGCTGGGGACCAACCTGGACTACAACGTCCCGGGGCTGCTGGGCGTGCCGGGGCCCGTCACCGGGACGTTCGACCTCTGGGCGATCGATGATGACGGGCTCGATTTCTTGGGCCAAGGCCGACAGAATCTGCAGCCGGAGGAAACCTTGCGGGGACGGCTGTTGGCCCGCCACCGTCATTACTTGCCCAACGATTTTGAGTTCATCCTGGAGACGGGCCTGATCAGTGATCGCAATTTTCTGGAGCAATACCTGGAGAGCGAATGGGATCACACAAAGGATCAGGACACCAGCGTGCGGCTCCGCAAGTATTACCTGAACAATCTCTTCGACCTGCGGGCCGATGTTCGGGTGAACGACTTCTTCACCGAAACCAATCAGTTGCCTCGGCTCGATCACTACGGGCTGGGCGGTTCCATCTTCGGGGATCGCGCGACCTGGTCGATGCACAATCAGGTCGGCTATGCCAACCTGGAAGTCGCCGAACCGCCGATCGATCCCGCCCAGGCGGCGACGTTCACGTTGTTGCCGGGCGAAGCGGAACGGGAAGGCTTGGTGGCGGCGACCCGCCAGGAGGTGTCGGTTCCCTTGGAAGCGGGCCCCTTGAAGGTCGCCCCTTTCGTGTCGGGGGAGGTCGCTTATTTTGGCGAAGATGCTGCCGGCGACCAACGGACGCGGTTGTTGGGGCAGGCGGGAGTGCGGGGGACGCTGCCGATGTGGCGGCTTTACCCGACCGTGCAAAGCAGCCTGCTGAATATCCGTGGGTTAGCGCATAAATTGGAATGGGAGGGAGAATTTTTCTATGCCGATTCCGATACGGACCTCGATGACCTCCCGCTGTATGATCCGCTGGACGATGATGCGCAGGAGCAATTCCGCCGGCGGTTCAGCTTCAATAATTTCGGCGGACCTCCGCTGCCCGCCCGCTTCGATCCCCGCACGTATGCCCTGCGGCAGGGGTTGCAGCGGTACGTGACTTCGCCCAGCACGCCGATCGCCGATGACCTGATGCAGGCCCGCCTGGGACTGAACCAACGCTGGCAAACCAAACGCGGCTTGCGGGGGCGCGAGCGGATTGTCGACCTGGCTCGGTTCGATGTCGACATGCTGCTGTTTCCGAAAGAAGACCGCGATAATTTTGGCGAGACGCTGGGGCCGGCCACCTACGATTTTCGCTACCACGTCGGCGACCGCGTCACCTTGTTGTCGGATGGTTATCTCGATTTCTTCTCGGAAGGCCTGCGGTCGGTCAGTGCCGGCGTGCTGACCAGTCGACCCGGCCTGGGCGATCTGTATGTCGGGTTCCTCAGTTTGGAAGGCCCGATCAGCAGCAATGTGCTGCGGAGTTCGGTCGATTACCGGCTGAATGAGAAATGGATCATGGGAGCCGGGACGACGTTCGACTTCGGGAAGATCGGCAACGTGGGCCAAAGCTTTTCGCTGACCCGGATCGGCGAATCGGCGCTGTTGCGGATGGGGATCTCGGTCGATTCCGGGCGGGACAACGTGAGCTTTGTGTTCGGCTTCGAACCGCGGTTTTGGCCGCAGCGTCGCCTGGGACGGTTGGGGGGGCAGATGTTGCCGCCTCCCGGCGCCGCCGGGCTCGAATAAAGGAGTCTCCGGTGCCTGTTCCTCCACCGCCTCCGGAACCTTCGGCCCGTCGACGTTGGTGCAACAAATTCCGCTGGGCGGGACGGGGGCTGTGGGTCGGTGTCACGGGTCAGGCGAGTTTCCGCGTCCACTTTGCCGCCGCCCTGGCGGTCTTCTTGCTCGCCTCCCTGTTACCGATTGCCCGCTGGGAATGGTGCGTCTTGATCGTTTGCGTGGGCCTCGTGCTGGCGTTGGAACTGGTCAATACCGTGATCGAACGATTGACGAAGGTGCTCCATCCGGGCCATGATCCAGAGATCGGCAACCTGCTCGATATCGCCGCCGGCGCGGTGCTGGTGGTCGCGATCGCGGCGGCCTGCTGCGGGCTGCTGGTCCTGGGGCCTCCGCTCTGGCAGCTCATTGCCAGCCTCCGTTAGGGCACCGCGCGTGCTGCTGTTTGACGGTCCCCTCCGACCCTTTCCGCAGCTTCGGCGGCAGCCGGTGGGCTGTCGCGAAGCAGCGGGTGCCGAGCGCCCCCCAATCCTGCAAAGAAGGGGCGCGGTCCCGCAGGGGAACGTGGCGGGCGATGCCTCGGTTCTGCCTCCCTTGCTTGTTTATCCTCCCTCGCCCCTCGTTCCTTCTTCCTCGCTCGGTTTGTTCGCCCATGGCACGTTCCATCGACCCGCTCTTGTACCGCAATCAGATCGACCCGACCGCCTTCGTCGCCGCCAATGCCACGGTCTGCGGGAACGTCTTCGTCGACGCCTTGGCGAGCATCTGGTTCGGGGCGGTCGTGCGGGGGGATACCGAGCTGGTGCGGATTGGCAAGCAGACCAATGTCCAAGATCTAGCGGTCTTGCATGCCGACCCGGGGACGCCCTGCCAGCTGGGCGATGAGGTCACGATCGGACATGCCGCGGTCGTGCATGGGGCGACGATCGACGAAGGGGCGATGGTGGGGATTCGCGCGGTGGTCCTCAACGGGGCCCACGTCGGTTCCGGCTCGATCATCGGCGCCGGCGCGGTCGTCACCGAAGGAGCCGAGATCCCGCCTCGGTCGCTGGCGGTGGGCGTCCCCGCCAAGGTGATCCGGCCGACCGGGGAAGCCGACTGGCAACGGATCCGCGAGACCGCCGCGCATTACGTGGCTGCTGCCAAAGCTTTCGCGGCCGAGGGGTATGATGGCTGATCGTGCGGAGCGTGATGATGCGGTGATCGATGTCGTGGTGATCGGCGCGGGAGCCGCCGGCTTGATGGCGGCGGCGACGGCGGCCCAGCACGGGGCGGGGCGCGTCGTGCTGCTGGAGAAAAACCGCAAGGCGGGAACGAAGATCTTGATGTCGGGCGGCAGCCGTTGCAACTTGACGCACGATTGCGATCCCAGCGGGATCATGGCCGGGTTTGGCCGCCAGGGGCGGTTCTTGCGGCAGACGCTCGCCGCCCTCTCGCCCCAGCAGACCGTCGCGATGTTCCATCGCTTGGGCGTGCCCACGAAAGTCGAGTCGACCGGCAAGGTCTTCCCGCAAAATGATTCGGCGGTCGGGGTGCGGGATGCCTTGCAGCGGCAAGCTGAAGCGGCGGGGGCGGAGTTGTGGCTGGCAGCGGGCGTGACCGACCTGTGGCGCACGCCCCAAGGATTCGGCCTGGCGACGCCGCGGGGGGAACTGCGGGCGTCGCGGGTGATCGTCACCGTGGGAGGCAAGAGCTGGCCGAAATGTGGAACGACGGGGGACGGTTACGGCTGGCTGGAACGCTTGGGCCACGTCGTGGAACCGCTCCGTCCTGCTTTGGTGCCACTGGTCGGCGGCGAAGCCTGGTCGCAGGCCCTCAGCGGGTTGACGCTGGATCGGGTTCGCTTGGCGGCCTGGCGACCCCGCTCCGGTCGCAGTGGCAGCGGCAAACGTCCGGCGGCTGAACGCGAAGGGGGCTTCCTGTTTACCCACTTTGGGTTTTCCGGGCCGGTGGTGATGGATCTCAGCCGGGAATGGACGTTCGGGAACGGGCAGACGGCGACCCGCTTGACCGCTCAGTTCCTGCCCGCGGAGACCGCCGAAACGCTGCGGCAGCAGTTCGCCGCGCGACGACAGCAGCAGGGTGGACAAACCGTGGCGACCATGTTGGCCGATCGCTTGCCCCGTCGGCTGGCCGAATGCTTGGCCGACCGCCAAGGGATCGCCGAGCGGCCGCTGGCCGAAGCCCCCAAGCGGGCCATGGCCGCTTTGATCGACAGCCTGGTCGGCTTGGAGTTGCCGGTCCGAGCGACGCGAGGCTTTGAGAAAGCGGAGGTCACCGCCGGCGGCGTCCGTTTGAAAGAGATCGACCCGCGGACGATGGAGAGCCGTTTGGTGCCCGGCTTGTTCATCGCCGGCGAGCTGCTGGACCTGGATGGTTGGATTGGGGGGTACAATTTCCAGGCCGCCTTCAGTACGGGGTGGACTGCCGGACGAGCCGTCGCGGCAGCCTCGACCGAGGAGCCTGTTTGATGCCCGATTTGATTGCCCAAGGTCCGCGTGCCGGCGACCGCTGGCGGCGGCGTCTCCCGCTGGCGACTGCGCCGCCCGCGGCCGCGGTGACCGTGGGCCGCTCCCCCGGGACCTGGCAGGTCGATTGGGACGACCGCGTTTCCCGACAGCATGCGGAGCTGCGGGTGACGCCGGCGGGGGAAGTGCTCGTGCAGCGGTTGCCGTCGGGACGCAACCCGATCTTTCACCACGGCCGCAAGAGCGACCAATTCACGCTGCAGCCGGGCGAGCACTTCGTGATCGGCCGCACGACCTTTACGCTCGCCGAGCGTCCGCCGGTCAGCGAGGAGCCGGGCGAAGCGGCCGAAGTGACCGAACATGCCTTCGCGCCGGCGGCGCTCCACCGCCGCGGCTTTCGCGATGCGGGGCGGCGGATCGAAGTCTTGGGACGCTTGCCCGATCTGGTCGCCGGCAGCAGCAGCGACAGCGAACTGTTGGTGCGGGTCGCGGGGGTCTTGTTGCAAGCGACCCCCGAGGCAGCGGCGGTGGCGATCTTGGCGGTCGAGGAAACGCCGGCCGAGTCCTCCGCCGCGGCGGAGGTCCGGCTGCTGCACTACGACAGCCGGCTGCCCGATTCCGAAGGGCCGCAGCCGAGCGGCCGGTTGGTCCGGACAGCGGTCGAGCGGAAGGAGAGTGTCTTGCACCTGTGGGGCAGCGCCCAGCGCCGAGGGAGCGGCAGCAGCCTGGGGCCCCGCGCCGATTTCACCGCCAGCGAAGATGTCGATTGGGCCTTCTGCGTTCCCCTCCGTTCCGAAGCGTGTCGCGGCTGGGCGCTTTATGTGACGGGGCAGTTGGGGGTGCGGGGCGGCGGTTCGTTGGGCGAGTCGCTGCGAACCGCCCCGGATGACCTGCAGGACGACCTGAAGTTCACCGAGTTGGTCGGTACGATGCTGGGCAATCTCCGCCAGATGCGCTCGTTGCAACGACGGCAGGCAGGCTTGCAGCGGTTCTTTGCGCCGATCGTGATGGAGGCCTTGGCGACCCGCGATGCCGATACGGTGTTGGAGCCGCGAGAAGCGGAGCTGGCCGTGCTGTTTTGTGACCTCCGCGGGTTTTCCCAGCGGAGCGAAGAAGCCTCCGATGCGCTGTTGGGATTGCTCCAGCGGGTCAGCGAGGCGTTGGGGGTGATGACCCGGCACATCCTCGATTCGGGCGGGGTGGTCGGGGATTTCCATGGCGACGCGGCGATGGGTTTTTGGGGATGGCCGTTGGAGCAAGCCGACGCGATCGGCCGGGCGGTCCAGGCGGCCTTGGCGATCAGCCGCGAATTCGCCGAAGCGGGACGCTTGCCGCATTGCTCGATGCGGGGCTTTCGCTGCGGGATCGGGATCGCCAGCGGGCGTGCCGTCGCCGGACGGATCGGGACGATCGATCAAGTGAAGGTGACGGCGTTCGGACCGGTCGTCAATCTCGCCAGTCGCTTGGAAGGGATGACCCGGACGCTGTCGGCGGAAGTCCTGGTGGACGAGCCGACCGCCCACTACATCCGGCAGACGCTCACCCCCGATGTCGCCCGCGTGCGGAGGCTGCTGCGGGTCCGCCCGGCAGGTTTCCAGACCCCGGTCGATGTCAGCCAATTGCTGCCTCCGGAAGGCCCTTACTCGGCGCTGCGTGATGCCGACCTGGGCCAGTACGAGGCGGCCCTCGACGCCCTGATTGCCGGGCAGTGGGAGGCCGCCTTCGCCAAGCTGCACGATGTGCCGGCAGCAGATCGTGCCAAGGATTTCCTCACCGGCACGATCGCACAACACGGCCGCGTGCCGCCCCACGACTGGGACGGCGTGATCGATCTGCCCAAGTCCTGAACGCGGATCCCGGCCTCGGCTGTCGGGCAAACCGGGATCGCGGTAGACTTGGAGGCGAAGACGGCCACCGCGATGGCCGCGTCGCCGCCACCCGGCGGCGGCCTGTCGTTTTCGCTTGCCTCTCGTTCGATTCGCTCATGGCGCCTCCTCTGCCCGATGCCGCGACCGCCGAAACCCTCTGCCGCGCGGCGGTCGGTCAGCTGCACTTTGCCCGTCGTTACACGCTGGAGTTGCTGGAACAGACTCCCCGCGACCGCTGGTATGAAATCCCCGCCGGCGCGCCCAGCCATCTGGCCTGGCAGGTCGGCCATCTGGCGGTCAGCCAGTACGGGCTGCTGATGTTTCGGCTGCGGGGCCGACGACCGGAGGATCTGGAACTGATCCCCGGACGCTTCCGGAAAGCGTTCGGTCGCGGTTCGACGCCGCACCCCGATCCGGCGGGCCAGCCGACCGCCAAGGAACTCCTGGAGCGACTGGAGGAGGTCGATCGGCGGGCGATGGAAGAGGTGGCGACTGTCGAGGGGACGACCTTGCTGGAGCCGGCGGAGATGCCCTATGCGGTCTATCCCAACAAGCTGGGGGCGATCCTCTTTGCCCCCTTGCACGAACAGATCCATGCCGGGCAGATCGGTCTGTTGAGGCGTCTGTTGCAGCTCGAACCGGTGCGTTAAGCGAGGCGAGCATGGAGACGGTCGAAGCGAGTATCTATGACCATCCGAAGTACTACGATCTGGTCTTTGGTGCCGACTGTGCGGCGGAACTGAACTTTATCGAGGCGTGCGCCGAACGGTATGCCGCGATCCCACCGCAAGGCCTCTTCGAGCCCGCCTGTGGTACGGGACGGTTGCTGTTTCAGCTGGCCAAACGGGGCTATCGCGTCGGCGGCTTGGATCTGAACCCGCAGGCCGTCGCCTTTTGCAATGAACGGTTCGCCCGTTGGGGGCTGGACGATCGCGTCCGCGTCGACGACATGGCTGACTTTCGCCAGCGGCGCAAGTGGGATGTGGCGTTCAACACGATCAACAGTTTTCGCCATCTCGACAGCGAAGCGGCGGCCCATGGGCATCTGCAATCGATGGCCGCCTGCATCCGTCCCGGAGGCCTGTACCTGCTGGGGCTGCATCTGACGCCGACCGCGGTAGCCCCCAGCGAAACGGAATCGTGGTCGGCCCGCCGCGGTCACCTGGCGATCAACACGCACATGTGGCCGCGGGGACGCGATCGCCGCAAACGGGTCGAACGCTTCGGCATCCGCTTTGACGTCCACACCCCGACCCGTTCGTTTCGGATCGAGGACGAACTGGTGCTGCGTTCCTACACTGCCGCCCAGATGCGGCGGTTGCTCAAGGCCTCGCCGCAATGGGACGTCGTCGAGACCTTCGACTTCGGGTACGACATCGAGCAACCGATCGAGATCGACGGGGCGGTCGAAGATGTGGTCTATGTGCTCAAGCGAAACGGGCAGCCGGTTTCCAGTTAGACTGATTCGTTATGGTCCCTTCAACCACGCGTTCGGAACCGCTCGGCGAAGAATCGGTTCGCTCCTTCGCCCGTTGGATCGATGCCGTCGAGCAGGTGTTGGCCGAACCCCGTGCGGCGACCGGCGGGCGCGCCCCGCAGGCAACTGGCCGCGCCCTGCCTGGCGAAAACGCCTCGCTCGCCGGTGCCCTCGACGATCCGGCGGAGGAGGCGGTCGACGCGACGCTTGACGGTGTACTCGCCGAGCTCCGCGACCGCCTGCAGGAGCTGGCCAAGCGAACCGCCGCAGGGATCATCGAGGCGGTCCCGGCCAGTGACCCCCAACGCGTGCGAGACCTGTCACCCGCGATCCTGCGAAGGTACCAGGTCCGTCAGGGACACGCCGAATTGTCAGGCTGCTCGTTGGAGCCGCGGCCCTTCCTCCGTCTCACGTTTGGCGAAGGGGTGGGGCAACCCGACCTGGTCCGGCATCTGTGGTTTGCCGATGACGGTCAACCGGTCGAACCGACGTTGCTCCGCCGCCTCCATTTTGATCGGCTCGATCCGGTCAAGCCGCGGCTGCGCGAGGGCGACGCCGCGAACATCGATCGCTGGATCGCCGCGGCTTGGGCCGGGAGCGAAGAAGAGACCACTTCGGTGCGGGACACGCTGCCACGCCAGCGATTGATCAGCGCCACGTTGGGCTGGTGCCGCCGCGCGTCGGGGAAGGTCGCGATCGTCTTCGAAGCGGGGCCGACGGCCGAGATCCCGTTCGACGGCTGGGCCGCCGACTTCGCCTCGGGGGAAACGCGACCGGCGCCGTTTCGCTGCCCGCGGACCGGCCTGGAAAGCGATCAAGTGATCGCCCTGGATGATGGGACGGTCACCGTGCCCGCGGCGACCGACCGCTGTGCGCAAACGGGCAAGGAGGTGTTTGCCGAGACGTTGGCGCGGTGTGAATTAACCGGGAAGCGGGTGCTTCCCGAATGCCTGATTCGGGGGGCTGTCACGGGCCGGCGATTGTTGGCCGACGCGGCCGCCGAATGCCAGTGGTGCCAGCGGTTGGTGGTGCCGGGCGAACTGGCGGCCGGCCTCTGCCGCGATTGTCGCCAGCGCCAACCGGTCGATTTCCCCGATCCGTTGCTGGAGAAACTGCGGAAAGCTTGCCCGGAAATGGCGCGGTTCCGCCGCTGGACCGGATGGCGGGATGGTCAGGTCGGCGTGTTCGTCGGCCGACGGGGATTCCGGGAAGGGCTGCTGGTGGCCGATGTGGCGACGGGCACGATCCGGCGGGTGGGCCGACGCTGGCGGCTCGGCGGTCGCTGGCAACTGACGCCCCCCTGAGCGGCGCCGCGGAGCGACTCATTCGGGAGCGACTCATTCGGGAGCGACTCATTCGGGAGCGACTCATTCGGAAACGCATCATTCGGGCGCGACTCGTCCGCCCGCTCCGGCCGCTCGGGCGACGCCGGACCACGCTGCATGAAACCGCCCGGTAAGGGGGTTGATCAAGTCACGGTCCACCAAGTGTCCGGCTCGTGGCGAGGGAGGAATCCTCTCCGTGGCGGCTGCGTTTCAACCCCCTTCCTTGGCGGGCTTGCGGCCGCTGCGGACCACGGCGACGCCGGCGAGCAGGGTCACGCCGGCGACCACGAGAGCGACGATCCCGCGCCGGTTCCAGGCCGCTTTCTCGTTGGCGTGCTGTTGGTACGGGAAGGGGTTGCGCTCGGTCAGCCGGTATTGGATGAAGTCGCGATAGAGGGCGGTGACCTGGGCCGGAGGCGTCTCTTGCAGTCGCGCGATGTTGTCGGCGATGTGGGCTTCGGTGGTCGATTCGACTTCGATCGTGGCGGCCATGATCAGGCAGAAGAGGCCGAACAGCAGCGCGACGGCTCCGACCAGTCCGAAGCCGGCGAAGGTCAGCCGTTTGCCGATCCCCGCCGGTTCGCGGTCCGGCGTCGCTTCGGCCCCCTGGGGATCTTCCAGCGGCGGCAGGCGGCGGAGGGTTCCCAGAGTGGGGACCGGTTGGCTGCGGCCGCAGGCGGGGCAGTGGACCTCGTTGCCGGCTTGCCGGTCGCTGACCGGGATCGTCTCGCCGCATGGGCAGGGCAGCGCGTGCATGGTGAATCCCCAGGGGAGCAGAGAATGGGAGCGATAGAAGGACGCCCGTTCCCGCGGCGGCGGAGGGCCGGTGCGAGGGGGGCGGACGGGGGCCGGACGTGCCTGAACGGATGTGGGGCACGGCCGGGAACGGTTGGAAAAAACCAGGCGACTTGGCGGATTGACTGGACCGAGTCGATGGGGTGACTAGAATTTAACTCACAATCGAAACATCCGGTATCAACCGGCCGCCCGGCCCTGGAATTCGCTCCGCTTTGGTGGCGAAGGAAACGGCGGCGAGGCGGCGACAGCGGGCTGCATCGTCCGGAATCGCAGGGTCCCAGGAGGGGAACGAGGCGACGGGTCGTTTTGATCGGCAGGAACGCCTGACGGAAAAGCCTGAGGGAAGCGGGACACGCAACCGGCTCCTGGGCCGGTTGGCAGCGTGGTCTGCCCCGCGGGCTTGACGACGACACCGCTTCACGACGACACCTGGGACGACGTTCGATTGCTTGTTGGCCGATTGGTTGCTGGCATTTGGCAAGGCTTGGTCACGTTTGGAAAGGCCCCCACGACGCTCCGCGTCGCCGGCCGCCCCGCTCGCTGCCCCCGTCCGGCCCCGCGGCAACCCCTCCCTTCGGCAGCCCATGAACACGCAAGCGGGAACACGCAGCCGGGGGACACGCAGCCAAGCCACGCGGCCGCCCTCGACGGGCGGGTGACGCGGCCAAACGCGTCACCCTCGGGATGGCGAAACAAAAGTTGTCAGGCACGAGTTGAGGTATGGTACAGAGAGTTACATGGCGGTGAGTTGGATGGCGGGTGGCTTCGCGCGATCGGCTGTGCGGCCGCGACCTTCGCGGGTCGCTGCAGCGGCAGTGGCAGCCTCGCCAGGAAGGTGTCCCGAACGTCCGTGCCGCGGACAGCCGATCGCTTGCCTTAACTCCTACGCAAGGACCGAGGTGAAGCGTTCACCGTCTGCCGAGGTTTTCGTCCGCGAGGGTGCGGCCGGTGGGCCCCCGGCCGGCAGGTTTTAACGTTTTCTGGGAGGTCGACCGCCATCGTGGTGGTGGCCCAATTTCACTAATCGCAAAGTCTTACCAATTAATGACGGGAAGCGGTCCGGCCGCGCTCAGGTGGTAGAGTTGATCGAAGCGTGCGGAAGATCGCCCGGCTGTCAACATCACCTCAGCACCTGACCTGCAAGCCTCCGACGGGATGTCCACGAACAGCGCCGCGAGCCGCAGCCGCGGACGGCCTGTCTCGCGGGCTCCGACTCGCGGAGAGGCCGTACCGGCACCTTGATTTTTCGGCGATATTTATTTTCAATTTAAAGGAGTGCACCCTTTGTATCAGACGTTGATTGACGATTTTGAAGATGATGCGCCGGGCAGAGCAGACGTCGACGCGGGGTTTGCCAAACTCCCTTTGGACGATAGCGAGGATGAAGCGAGCTCGATCACGGCGGTGGCCGAAGGCGAAGTCCAGCTGGAAAGCTCGGACGATTTGCTGGGTGATACCGAAGAGAGCGAGTCCTGGTCCGATGATCCCGTCCGGATGTACTTGACGCAGATGGGCGAGATCCCGCTGCTGACCCGGCGGGAAGAGATCCAGTTGGCCAAGCGGATCGAAGAGACGCGGCGGCGGTTCCGCACCAAGCTGCTGGAAAACCACTACGTCCTGATGGAAGCCTACAAGACGCTCAAGCGTGTCCATCGGGGGGAACTTCCCTTTGACCGGACCGTGCAGGTCTCCGTCACCGATCGTCTGGAGAAAGAGCAGATCCTGGGCCGGATGCCGCACAACCTGAGAACCTTGGTGGTGCTGCTGCGGCGCAACAAGCACGATTGGCGGGTGGCCCTCAGCAAGTCGACCGACCCGGAACGTCGGGCCGAAGCTTGGAAGGCGCTCTCGCATCGTCGTCGTCGCGCCGTCCGGTTGATCGAGGAAATGGGCTTGCGGACCCAGCGGATTGAAAACCGGATCGCGCTGCTCGAAAAGTTCGCCGCCCGCCTGGATGAGATCCAACGGCTGATCGACGAACAGCGGAACAGCAAAGAAGGCCGCGAGGCGCGGGAGCGGCTGCTCCGCGAACGCCGTCAGATCCTGACCGCCTGTCAGGAGACGCCGACATCGATCCGCAACCGCGTGCGGATCCTCAAGCAGGTCTATTCGCAGTACCAGCAATCGAAGCGGGAATTGAGCGAAGGGAACCTGCGGTTGGTGGTCTCGATCGCCAAGAAGTATCGCAACCGTGGGTTGTCGTTCCTCGACCTGATCCAGGAAGGGAACGCCGGGTTGATGCGGGCGGTCGACAAGTTTGAATACCGTCGTGGTTTCAAGTTCTGTACCTACGCGACCTGGTGGATCCGCCAAGCGATCACGCGGGCCGTGGCCGACCAGAGCCGGACGATCCGGATCCCGGTCCACATGGTGGAAACGATGAGTCGCGTGCGGAACGTCGCCCGGCAGTTGCTGCAGGAACTCGGACGCGAGCCGACGATCGAAGAGACCGCGCGTCGCGCTGAAACGACGATCGAAGAAGCCCGCCGCGTCCTCGCCATGAGCCGCTACCCGATCAGCCTGGATCGTCCCGTCGGCAACAGCGAAGACAGCCAGTTCGGCGACCTGCTGCCCGATGGAACCGCCGAGAGCCCATCGATCGGGGCCGCCCAGGAAATGCTCCGTGATCGCATCAACAATGTGCTCAAGAGCCTCTCCTACCGCGAACGCGAGATCATCAAGCTTCGCTACGGGTTGGGTGATGGCTACAGCTACACGCTGGAAGAAGTGGGCCACATCTTCAAGGTGACGCGCGAGCGGATCCGCCAGATCGAAGCGAAGGCGGTCCGCAAACTGCAACAACCAAGTCGCAGCCAAGACCTGGTCGGTTTCCTCGACTAAGCGTCGCGAGGCGGTGGTTCGAGCGATTCGCTTTGTGATCATCGAGGCCGGTCCCTTTCCAACAGAAGGGGGCCGGCTTTTTTGCTGTGCGAGCCGGCTTTTTTGCTGTGC
>CAYNVI010000048.1:14722-16162 GCA_964400585.1 uncultured Pirellulaceae bacterium
TTCCAACAGAAGGGGGCCGGCTTTTTTGCTGTGCGAGCCGGCTTTTTTGCTGTGCAGGGGGGGCCGGGTGGCCGCGGGGATGTTGCGTCGCGCGGGCCTCGAGGTAACCTGCTGGGTGGGAGCGGATGGCAAGGCAAGCGGTCGCCGACCGGCAGGGGTCGCGCCGGGACGCCGCGTCTTGGCAAGACCGCAGGAGGGAAGGGCGAGACGATGGTGACGATCCGCGAAGCGTTGAACCAGGGCTGGCGCTGGCAGCAGGAGGGGCGGTGGGGGCCCGCCGAGCAGCTCTATCGCCAAGTCCTCGCGCAAGCCCCTAGCAATCCCGAAGCCCATGTTTACCTGGGGATGGTCCTGTTTGATCAACAGCGGTATGCCGAATCCGAAGCGGCTTATCGCGAGGCGCTGCGGCTCCGCGAGGATTTCCCGATCGCCTGGAACAACTTGGGCAATTCCCTGCGGATGCTCGATCGTCTCGAGGAGGCCGATGCCTGCTTTGCCACGGCCCTCCGCCAGCAGCCGGGGTACCTCAACGCGCTCAAGAATCGCGGGACCCTGTGGGTGTGGGCGGGTGAGCTGGCTCAAGGGCTGCAGTGGTATGAACAGGCCTTGCAGCTTGCCCCCGAGCATCCGGAACTCCATCGCAACCTGGGGGTGATCTACCTGCTGCAAGGCCGGTTCGCCGAGGGTTGGGAAGCCTACCGCTGGCGTTGGCGGATGCCTGGTTTGGCCCGTCCGGCGGTCGACGCCCCGTGCTGGCAAGGGGAAGAGCTCCGCGGCCGGCGGATCCTCCTCTATCCGGAACAGGGCGTCGGGGACACGTTTCACTTTGTCCGGATGGCGGCGTTGCTGCGGCAGCACGGTGCCGAAACCTGGCTGCAGTGTTCGGAGCGGTTGGTTCCGCTCCTCCGTTCGGCGGCGGGGATCGATCGGGTGCTGCCAGCCGGTCCCCTTCCCGGACCGGTCGACTACCATGCTTCGTTGCTGGAAGTCGCTGACCGACTACGGATCGACCAGACGCGGGTCCCGGGAGAGGTCCCCTACCTGGCGGTCCCCGAGGCGTTACAGCAGCAATGGGCCACTGCGTTGGCCGCCCTCCCGGGGCGACGGATCGGTCTCTGTTGGCAAGGGAATCCGCACTACCACGCCGACCATTACCGGTCGGTGCCGTTGGCGCAGTTCGCGCCTTTGGCCGAGCTCCCGGGGGTCACGCTGATCAGTTTGCAGCAAGGTCCGGGGACCGAGCAACTCGACCAGGTGTCGTTCGGCGAGCAGATCATCCGGCTTCCGGCATCACGCGATCAGAGGGGGGGAGCCTTCCTCGATACGGCGGCCATCATGCAGTCGCTCGATGCGGTCGTCACCGTCGATACCTCGGCGGGGCATCTCGCCGGAGCGTTGGGGATCCCGACCTGGCTGGTCTTGGGGAAGGTTCCCGATTGG
>CAYNVI010000049.1:0-15991 GCA_964400585.1 uncultured Pirellulaceae bacterium
AGCGTTGGGACGCAGGGCAGCGCCGCGACTTCGCCACGTTTGCCGAACATGCTGGCTGCGCTTTGGAAAATGCCGGCACCTTCGCCGCGATCCCTTGGGCACGCGCGCTGACCGCGATCTCTTCGCCCGGCGGTCGGCAACGGCTGGCGCGGCGGCCGCAGTGGTTGATGCTGGGCGTGCTCGCGACCCTGCTGGCGGTGATCGCTTGCTTCCCGATCCCCTTGATCGTGCAAGCCGATGGCGAGCTTTACGCCGCCCGCTCCCAAGCGGTTTACGCGCCGCGGAGCGGCGTCGTCACGGAGGTGCTTGTCGACCACGGCGATCGGGTGGAGGTCGACCAAGTACTCGTCCGCATGACCGACCCGAGGCTCGAACAGGAATACGAAAGCCTGATCGGGCAGCGGGCGGTGTTGCTGCAACGTTCCGGGGAGATCCGCGGCGGCCTGCTTGATCAAACGACGCGCCGCCGCGAAGAATCGCGTCGGCTGCAGGCGGACCAGCGAATCGTGACCGAGAAGATCGACGCCATCGACCGCCAACTCGGGCTGCTCGACCGGGAACGTCATCGGATGATCCTGCGGAGTGACCGCCGCGGCGTCGTCGATGGCTGGCAGCTCCGGCGGCAATTGACCGAGCGTCCGGTGCAGTCGGGCGATCCACTGCTGACGGTGATCGAACCGGAGGGTCCCTGGCGCGTCGAAGCACGGGTTCCGCAGAACCGTGTCGATTTGGTGCTGGCGTCGCTCCAGCATCAGGCGTCGGCGGCGGGGTCAAGCGCGGCAGCGGCGGAGGCCGATGTTTCCGCTGGGCCGGAAGCTGCTGCGGCGGTAGGAGCCAACACGGTCGCGTCACGTACGCGTGGGAATCGCGTTGCCTTGGCGGCCGCCCCCGACGTGCAACTGCATGCCTCGTTCGAACAGATGGGGCCGGTGGTCGACTTCGGAGGCGAGCAGGGTCCCGTCGCGCAGGCCAGTTTTCTGATCCAGGGCGAAGCGGTCCCGGAGATCCAGACCGGTGCCCCGGCTACGGTCGGGATCGATTGCGGGTACCGCCCGTTGCTGTTTGTCGTGATGCAAGACTTTGTGCGGACGCTGACCGGGAAAGTGCGTCTGTACCTGTAACCGCCGCTCTCCTCGCCGCGCCCGTGATCGATCTTCAGGAATCCCATGATCGTTTCCATCGTTTTCAGATTTGTTTGTTCCCACCCGCTCCCCCGCTGCGCGACGTTTGAAGCGATCCGCTGGGTCGAGTCGGGGGTGGTGGCGTGCGGCATTCCCCGTAAGCTCGGGGTGCTGGTGGCCGGAGGCTATCTGGCGATGGCCGCAACCGGGGGGACCGCAGAAGAACCCGCGGCGTCGGGCACCGACGGTGGGGGCCCTTTGCCAGCCGGCGTCGTGGTGGAGGATTCGATCGTGCGGTTTGCCCAGGAGATCGACGTGCCGGCGCTCGAATCGGGAGCGTTGGAAGAGTTGCGAACGCGACAGAACGAATCGGTGCAGGCGGGCGAACTGATCGCCCGCCAAGACGCCTCGTCGTTGTTGATCCGCAAACGGAGTGCGCTGTTGCAACGTCAGGCGGCCCAGGAACAGTTGAGCGATGACCTCGATTTGCAGTACGCGCAGGCGGCCCGCGCCGAGGCGAATGCCGAATTGGAAGCGAACCGAGGCGTGTATAACGAAGCGAGCGGCGCGGTCCCGCTGTCGTTGCTGCGGAAGTTGCGGCTGGCGGTCGAGCGGGCGGAATTGGAAGTCGCTCGGGCGGAAAAAAAACGGCGGCTCGCCCAGATCGACGTCGAACTCCGCGCCGCCGATCTGGACTTGATCGACAACCAGTTGGGCCGACTGGAGATGACCAGTCCGGTCACCGGCGTGGTGCTCGAAGCGTATGCCGAACCAGGAGAATGGGTGGCGGCCGGTGATCCGGTGGCGCGGGTCGCGCGTCTCGATCGGATCCTCATCCATGCCCTCTGTTCGATCGAGCGGTTGCCGCCCGAGCATTGCCGGAATCAGGTCGTGACGGTCATTTGGTCGACCCAGGAAGGACGTCGGGTGTTGCGGGGACGGGTGACTTCGGTCGATCCCGAACTGCTGGGAGATGGCCGCTATCGTTTGCACGCGGAAGTCGAAAACCGCCGCGAGGGGGAGCGGTGGTGGCTGCTGCCCGGTACCGAGGTGCAGATGACCGTCCATCCTGTGCAGGCGGTGTCGCCTCCCACCGCAGCGGACCAAGCCTCACCCGCAGCGACGAAGCCTGCGAACCGCCCCGCCGCCAAGCAGGCCGAACGCCGTACGCCAAGCGATCGCGGCAACCGGCTGCGGGCCGCGGGAGGCTTCGCCCCGCGATGAGTAGCGAATCGCAAGTCGAGCGGAACGAGCAATCGTCCGGCGATCGAAGGAGGTCCGAACCGGCGGCCGGGCCATCCCCTGCCTGGCGTCTCCGTCGTGACCTGCAAGTCATCCACCCTGCCGACCCGCACCGCCAAGAACTGACAGTCTTTGACGGGATCAGCGGACGGTACTGCCGCGTTTCCTCGCAGCAGTGGCAGCAGCTGCAGCAAGGGGGAGGCATGCCGGGCGAGCCCCCCCGAGATCCTCATTTGTGGGCGACCGCTCGGCGTGCCGGGCTGTTACGCGAGGCGGGCCCTCGTCGGATCCGCAGCGGACGGCGCTGGAACCTCTGGATGTGGCGGCTGCCCGGGATACCGGTCGACCCGCTGGCCCGTTGGCTGGCGGCCCGCACCGATTGGCTGTTCGCCCCGCTGGCCGTCGTCGTCTGGGGGGCGATCATCTGCCTGGCAGGACTTGCTGTGCTCGTCCAGTGGGACCGCTTTCAAGCGCACCTGCCGGGACTGCAGCAGTTGGTTCGCAGTGGCAACCTGCCCTGGCTGCTCGGCACGCTATGGGTGACCAAAGCCATCCACGAGCTCGGCCACGCCACCGTTTGTCGGCGGATGGGGGCGCGCTGCGGCGAAATCGGAATCTTGTTGATGTGTGGCACGCCCTGCCCCTATTGCGATGTGACCGATAGCTGGCGTCTGCCGTCAGCTTGGCGGCGGTCGGCCATCATGCTGGCCGGTGTGTACGTGGAATTGATTCTGGCAGCCGTCGCCTCGATCGTCTGGTGGTTTACCGTGCCCGGGACGCTTCACTACACCGCCCTGAATGTGATGGTGGTCTGCAGCGTGAGCACGCTGATGTTCAACTTGAATCCCTTGATACGGTATGACGGCTACTACGTGTTGGCTGATTGGTGCGGCACTCCCAACTTGCGGGCCGAAGCCGCCCAGGCCTTCCGGCAGGCGTGGAGCCGTCCGTTGCTCGGTGGGATGGGACGCGCCGGCGGGCAGGGGGGGCGAGGCCGCGGCTTGGCGTGTTACCACGTGGCTTCGGCGGCCTATCGCGTGGTGGTGACGAGTGTGATTGCGGTGTGGGTTTGGCACTTGGCCGATGCGGTCGCGCTGCGGCCGCTGGGGACGGTGGCCGCAACCGGGATGCTACTGGCCATTCCGGCCGCTTCCCTGCAGCGTTGGGTTCAGTTGGTGCGGGGGGAAGCGGGCTGGAGGCAGGTGCCGCGGCTCCGTCGGTGGAGCTTGGCGGCGATCGGGCTGGCCGCCGCCGCGGCGCTTTTCCTGTACCCCTTGCCCCGTCATCAGCAGGCCCAGGGTCGTGTGGATGCCGTGAACGTGATGCCCCTGTATGTCCCGGAGCATGCACGGGTGGTCGAGGTGGCGGCCGGTTTTGGTGAGCTGGTCGAGACGGGGCAGACCGTCGTGGTTCTGGAGAATCCCGATTTGGAGCAACGCTTGCTGGCCCTCCGCGGCAAACACCAGGCGATGCAGCTCGAAATCCAGCAACTTCGTCGACGGGCGATCGAACGGACGGAACTTTTGGAGCAGCTCGATACGCAACGTGCCGCGGCCGACGCCATCGCCGAGCAAGCGGCACGGCTGGAGGCGCGGCTTGAACGGATGACGATCCGCGCCCAGCGGGAGGGAATCCTCCTGCCGGTTTTGACGACCGCGGAGGGTCGAGCGGGACGCGCCGCCGGCCGCTGGCCCGCCGACGAGACCAACGGCAGCGTCTTTGCCGTTTCGACGCTGGACAACGCCGCTGCGGCGACGGTCCCGACGACTTTGCGTCATCAGCTTCGTCAAAAAGCAGGAGCGTGGGTCCGCAAGGATGCCGCTTGGGGGCGGATTGCTGATCCGACGACCCGTGAGGTGGTTTTGGAAATCGACAGCGACTTGCGGTCCGCGGTGCAGGTCGGCGACCGGGTCCGATTGCGTTGCGCGCAGTCCCCCGCCTTCGTGGTCGACACGGCGATCGCATCGGTTTCCACGGTCCACCGCCGAGGCGGGCGGGGGCCCGTCCTACGCAATCGGTTTCGCGTCGCCTGTCCGCTTCCTGAACCGGCGGCAGGACGCTGGCAGGTCGGTTCGCAGGTGACCGCCCAGTTGGAATTGCCCCCTGAATCGCTCATGCGGCGGCTGCTGCGTTGGTGGCGGGAGACGATGCGTGTCGGATAACGCCCGCCAGGCGGTTTGGGTGGATCCGCCGCATCCCAGCCGGATCGAGCCCGCCCGTTTGCTGCAGCAGTGCGAGATGCAGATGGTGCGGCGTGGCGGGCCGGGGGGGCAGCATCGCAACAAGACCAGTTCGGGAGTCGTGCTCACACACCGCCCGACGGGGTTGATCGCGGAAGCGGCGGAGCGGCGGAGTCAAGCCGATAATCGCCGCATCGCATTGCGTCGTCTGCGGCATGGGCTGGCGCTCGGCGTGCGTTGCCGGGTGGCAGGCGAGGCTGAGGAGATCACGCCCGAGGCGGCCGCCTTGCGGCAGCGGTACCAAGGGGGCCCGCTGCGGATGGCCGAATCCAACCCCGACCGCCCTGCCCTGCTCTCCCTGCTGCTCGATGACTTGCTGGCGGAAGCCTGCGAACTTTCGGTGGTCGCCCGCCGCTGGCAAACTTCGTCGAGTCAGATCGTGGGGCTGTTCCGTTCGTTTCCGCCCGCCTTGGAACTGCTCAACCGCTGGCGGCAGGCACAGGATCCGCAGACGCGGCGGTTGCGTTAGCTGGACAGCGCCACTTTTCGATGCGAGTCCCGTTTTTCGCGGTGTATCGATCATTTGAGCGGTTTCGGCGCTAGCCGCCGGCTCGTCAACGAAAGGCCGGGGGCTAGCGTCCCATCCGCTCATAAAAAGTGGCGCTGTCCAGTTAGCGGCCGGGACCGGGGGACGCCGACGAAGGGGTCCGGCGAGCAAGCCGCGTTTACTTGGCGTCGCCATCGACCAGGATCACCAGCAGATCGCCCGCTTCGACTTGGCTGCCGGCCGAGACGGACACATGGGCGACCGTTCCGGCGGCCGGCGCATTGATCGTCGTTTCCATCTTCATCGCTTCGAGGACCATCAATTTCTGGCCCGCTTTCACGCGATCTCCCTCCTTCACGTTGACCTTGATCACCATGCCCGGCATGCTGGCCCCGACCTGTCCCGGTTGACTGGGGTCGGCTTTGATCGCGGCTTTGGTTTCCGGTTCGAGGGAGCGGTCGGTGACCGTGACCTCGCGAGGTTGCCCGTTGAGTTCAAAGAAGACGGTGCGGGTGCCGTTGGGATGCGGTTGACCGGTTGCCAGGTATTTGATGATCAACGTCTTTCCCGGCTCGATATCGACCGCGATCTCCTCACCCGGTTGTTGGCCGTAGAAGAAGTTCGGCGTGGGCAGCGGGGCGACGTCTCCATACTTGGTTTGATGGGCGGCGAGGTCTTCGAAGACCTTCGGATAGAGCAGGTACGAAGCGGCGTCGCGATCCGCAGCGGGGTGTCCCAGCAGCTGGGTGGCGGTCTCTCGGGCGGCGGCCACGTCGGCCGGCGGCAACGATTCGCCGGGACGATCCAGCACCGGTTGTTCGTCCTGCAGGATGATTTCCATCACCTTGGGAGGGAAGCCGCCGGGCGGCTGTCCCATCCGGCCGCCGATCAGGTCGATGACCGAGCCGGGGAAGGCCAGCGGTTTTTCCGCTTTCAGCACATCTTCGGCCGTCAGTTCATTGGCGACCATGAACAAGGCCATGTCGCCCACGGCTTTGCTGGTGGGGGTCACTTTGACGATGTCGCCGAAGAGTTGATTCACTTCGGCGTAGGCTTTGCAAACATCGGCCCATTGGTCGGACAACCCCAGCGCGCGGGCTTGCTGGAAGAGGTTCGTGTATTGACCGCCCGGCATCTCGTGTTCGTAAAGGTCGCCGGTGGCGGGCAGCACCGTACTTTCGAACGGCAGGTAGAATTCCCGGGCTGCTTGCCAGTAGGTGGCGAGCTGAGTGAGGGCCTCGGTCTGGAGATCACTGGCTCGCTCGGTGAACCGGAGGGCTTCGACGAGGGTATTCAGGTTGACCTGGGAGGTGCCTCCCGAGAGGGGCGCGAGGGCTGCGTCGGCGATCTGCAGCCCCTCTTCGGCGGCCGCCAAGATCGAGGAGGCTTGGATCCCGCCCGTGTCGTGGGTGTGGAAGTGGATCGGAATCCCGATCTCTTCCTGCAAGGCTTTCACCAGCGTGCGGGCCGCTCGCGGTTTCAGCAGGCCCGCCATGTCCTTGATGGCCAGCAGGTGGGCTCCCATCTTCTCCAGTTGTTTCGCCAGGTCGATGTAGTACTGCAGGCTGTACTTGGTCCGCTGGGGGTTCTGGAGGTCGCCGGTGTAACAGATCGCTGCTTCACAGATCCCTCCCGATTCGAGCACCGCGTCCATCGCGACGCGCATGTTGGGAACCCAATTGAGCGCATCAAAGACCCGGAAGACATCCATCCCCGCCTGGGTCGCTTCCTGGACGAACAGCTGGACCACGTTGTCGGGGTAGTTCGTGTAGCCGACCGCGTTGCTGGCCCGCAGCAGCATCTGGAAGAGGATATTGGGGATCGCTTCGCGGAGGTCGGCCAGGCGCTGCCAGGGGCTTTCCTTGAGGAATCGCATGCTCGTATCGAAGGTCGCCCCGCCCCACATTTCGATCGAGAAGAGTTGCGGGATCAGCTGGGCGTAGGCCGGTGCGATCTGCCGCATTTCATACGTTCGCACCCGGGTGGCGAGCAACGATTGATGGGCGTCCCGCATGGTCGTGTCGGTCAGCAGGAGTCCCTTCTGCTGCGCGATCCAGGCTTGCAAGCCGGCCGGCCCGTCTTCGCGGAACACATCGCGAGTGCCGCGTGGCAGCGGGCGGTTCGGTTGGAGTTCCGGAAGCGGGGCGGGCGCTCGGCGAGTGGCCAGCGGACGGCCTTCGACCAGGCTGTTGCCATTGACGATCTGTTCGGCCAGGTAGGTCAGCAGTTTGGTGGCCCGGTCGCGGCGACGGGGCAGTTCGAATAATTCCGGCGTCTGGTCGATCAAACGGGTGGTCGCTTCCCCGGCGAGGAAGGTGGGATGATTGACCAGTCGGATCAGGAAGGGGATGTTTGTTTTGACCCCGCGAATCCGGAATTCCTGTAAGCAGCGATCCATCCGTCCGGTCGCTTCGGCGAGGGTCCGGCCGCGGGCGGTCACCTTGACGAGCATCGAGTCGTAAAACGGATTGACGACCGCTCCGGAGAACGCGCTGCCGGCATCGAGTCGGATGCCCAGGCCGGCTGCCGAGCGATAGTGGCTGATCTTGCCGTAATCGGGACGGAATTGGCTTTGGGGATCTTCGGTGGTGACCCGGCACTGCATCGCAAAGCCATGGGTGCGGATTTCTTCCTGGCTGGTCAGCCCCAAGGCTTCGTCGCCGAGGGCGTGTCCCTGGGCGACCAGGATCTGGGAGCGCACGACGTCGATTCCCGTGACTTCCTCGGTCACCGTGTGCTCGACTTGGATCCGCGGATTGACTTCGATGAAGAAGAAGTCTTCGGCATCGACGTCGTACAGGAATTCGACCGTCCCGGCGTTCTCGTAGCCGACCTGCCGTCCGATCTGGATGGCGGCGTCGCAGAGCCGCTGGCGGACGTCCGGGGCGAGGTTCGGAGCCGGGGCGACTTCGACCACCTTTTGGTGGCGACGTTGGACGCTGCAGTCGCGTTCGTAGAGGTGCAGCAGGTTCCCGTGACGGTCTCCCAGGAGCTGGACTTCGAGATGCCGGGCGCGTTGCACGAACCGCTCGACGAAGACCTCATCGCTGCCGAAGGCGGTCAGCGATTCACGTTGGGCTTGTTCGAATTGGGAAGCCAATTCGTCGGGCGTCTGGACGACGCGCATCCCGCGGCCTCCTCCTCCTTTGGCCGCTTTCAAGATCACCGGGTAGCCGAGCCCATCGGCGATCTCGCGGGCTTCTTCGCTGCTGCGGAGGGCGGTGTTGGTGCCTCCCAAGACCGGCACGCCCGCTTTTTCTGCCAACGCCCGCGCCGACATTTTGTCACCGAGCGATTCGAGCGAGGCGACGCTCGGCCCGACGAACAGGATGCCGGCTTGCTCAAGGGCGCGGGCGAACGCCGGGTTTTCGGACAGGAAGCCATAGCCGGGGTGGACCGCATCGATCTCCTGCTCTTTGCAGAGGGCGACGATCGTCGGGATATCGAGGTACGAGCGGATCGGTTCGCCGGCTTCCCCGATCTGATAGGCCTCGTCCGCCTTGAACCGATGCAGGGCGTAACGATCTTCGTACGAATAGATCGCGACGGTGCGGATCCCTAATTCGGTCGCGCTGCGAAACACGCGGGTCGCAATTTCACTGCGGTTGGCGGCTAACAGACGCCGGACGGGTCGGAGGCTCATCGCAATCAGGAAGGGGCTGCGGGGAGAAGAGTGAGGCCAAACCCAGAACTTTAACCGATTCGCCCCCTGCCGACGACAACCCGTGCTTCGCAAGACCTGCCCATCAGGAAGACGGGCGGCTGGGCATGTGCCGCGGGTAGGGCGGCAACTCGCTTTGCGGCGGCTCGTCTCCGGTCGCTTCCTGCCACTGACGGCGTTCGATCGCCGAGGCGTAGAACCGCAGCCAGTTTTCGTGATCGTCGTCGTCCAGGCAGCGCCAATGGAGAAAATTACGCGGCAGGTCGACCTTCTTCTCGCAACAGGGCAGGATGTCGCGGTAGATGATCGTGTAGAGTTGACGGTCGGAAAGGTGGTCGGTGCACTCCAGGATGATCTGGGCATCGTAGAGCTGCTCGATCGCTTTCCAAAGCAATCGGTTCAGCGGCTCATCCATCAACGCATCGGGGTGCGGCAGTTGCAGCGGCGGAGTGAACCACTCCGCGATCGGCATGGCGGGGGCACGCTCCCAGGCGAGCATCGAGGCGAGGTAATCGTTCTCGACCGCCAGGGGCATCCGACTGGCACGGGGCGCTGCGACCGCTTCGTCGACATACGGCTCAAGCTCATCACGCAACCGCGCGTTATCGAGCAGCAAGTCGACTTCACTGAGTGTGGGCCGGCGGGAATCGCTCATTGCGAATCGCTCTCGTTTGTGTTGTTCCACCACACGGCTGCCGACGTCCTACTCGGATACGTCTCCGAGGCAGCAGCCACATTTCCCGATGGTACCTGTCGGCCCACGCGACTCAACGCCCTGTCTGACAAAAAGGAGCCAAGTGGGCCGAATTCTGACTTCCCCGGAACGCGTGACCGTTACCAGCCGCACGCTTTACCGATTTGTCAAGCAAGCTGGCCAAGATTTCTTGCGGTGGCGGGCGGTGGCGGCCGAGACGAATGCCGCGGTGGACGCCGCCGCCGGGCTCCGCTCGGCCAGGGGGCTGCGGCGTTGATGCCGATCGTTCAACCGGACCGCAGACGCTGGTAGAGCGCGGCGTGCCGCGCCACCATCTGTTCGACCGTGAAGGCTTCGGCGATCCGCTGCCGGGCGGCTTGGCCGAGCTGATCCCGCTCTGCAGGATGTTCCAGCAAATGTTGCGTTTCGCGGGCGAAGGCGGCGGCATCTCCCACCGGGACCAGAAAGCCGGTTTGGTCTGGCACGACCAGATCACGGTTGCCCGGGATGTCGCTGGCGACCACCGGCAAGCCGGCCCGCATCGCTTCCAGCACGCTGTTGCTTTGCCCTTCATAGCCACTGCCGATCCAGTAGGCGGCGCAGTGAGGCAACCAGTCGGTCACGTCCTCGCGGTGCCCGCAGAAACGGACCCGGCGGTCATCGGAGACGGCGTCGCGATGACGCAACAATTCCTGTTGCTGGGGACCTTCCCCCACGATCAGTAGGGTCGTGTCGCCGCGCATCGTATCGAGCATCTCGGCTGCCCAGATCAGGTCACGGTACCGTTTCTGGGGCCACAGCCGGCCGACCGCTGCGATCCAATGACGCCGCGGATCAAGCCCCAGCCGTCGCGCGGCCTCCTGGCGATCGACCGGGCCCCCTGCCAGCGGCTCGACCCCGTTGGGAATCACTTCGAAGAGCTCGGGATCGATCCCCTGTTCGGCATAGAAGCGGCGTACCCCTTCGCTGTTCGTTGTGATGGCGTGGCTGCGGCGGGCCAGGTAACGATCGATCCAAAAATGACGTGAGGTCTTCCAGAGGTCGACGCAGCGTTCCGAACCGATGATCACCGGCACGTTCAGCGAAGCGGCGGCGGCACGACCGTAACTGTTGGCGGCAAAGATCCAGGTGTGCACGATGTCGGGTTGCAGGCGACGGAGGGTCGCGCGGAGCCGGAAGTAGGCGGTGGGATCGGCCTTCATCCGTTTGCCGATCAGCGTGGTCGGGACGCCGGCCGCATCGAGTTCGGCTTGTCGCGGTCCGCGCCGCGTCAGCAGCACCACGTGGACGTCGAACATCTCCCGGGGCAGTCCGGCTGCGAGCAGGCAGAGTTGTTTTTCTGCCCCTCCCTGGTCCAAACTGGGGATGACGAGGCACAGGCGAATGCTCACCGGGCGGGCTCCATGGTCGAAGCGCCGTCGGTGGAGGACGAACCGGCAGCCCGCGACGTCAACTGGCGAAACAGTTTCGCGTAGCGGCCGACGGTCGCCGAGAGCGGCCGCTGGGTAAGCAGATGTTGGCGCAGGCTGTGTGCCCGCTGGCGATGGGCAGGAAGTTGTCGCAAGGTCTCGGCCAGGCTGTCGGCCAGCGCGATCGCATCCCCCGTGGCAAAGGTCGTGACGTCTTCGATGCGGTCCCCCAGGAGACGCTTGATCTCGGCGTTGCGACCGACCACGGCGGGCAGGCCCGCCCCCAGAGCCGACGGAAGATGGTGCTCCATCCCATCGGCCACGTTCGGCTGGACGTAGACATCGGCGACGCGAAACAGTTCGCGGAGAGTGCTGAAGGAACCGGGCATGAAGACCTGTTCGCTAAGCCCTTCGGATCGAAGGCGGTCGTAGAGGCGGCTGCGAGCGGGACCATCACCGATCATCCAAACGCGGGCCGCCGGCACACGTCGCAACAAACGCGGCAAGGCTTCGACCAGGCAGTCGACGCCACTTTCGGTATCCAGCCGGGTAGCGGACAGGACGACCGGTGTCCCCGGAGGAACAAACAGGTCGGCATTGATGTCGGCCAAGGCCGACATCGCCGCTTCCCACGATCCGCTCTCTTGCGGCGGCGCTGCGGGAATCCCTTCGTCGATCCGCCAGATCCGTTGTCGCGCCGCCCCGGCCGCAACCAGCGTCTGTTCGGCGGAGGCACAGGGGGCCAGCAGGGCATCGGCGGTCAGGCAGGCTTGGCGGCACCGCCGTCCGGCCCGCGAGCGCGACCACCAGTGGCCATCGCTTCGTTCGGCAAAGCCGGTGTAACGCACGACCGAAGGGATGCCCGCGCGGCGGGCGGCATCGATCACGATGGCCGCTTCTTCCCGCATGGCGTCGGCATAGAGGAGGTCAAATTGACCGGCCATCCGTTTCAACGCATCGGCCAAGCCGCGCTGGTAGCGGGCCATCGACCATTCGCCCTTGGGAGCGGGGGCCGGGCGGTGCAGCCGCGTTTCGCGGACCTCCAACTCGGTCGGCCAGGATGCCGCATACCGGGCGGCCAGGATCTCCAGGTGCAGGCGCTCACGACGGAGCCCGTCGACCAACGTTGCCAGCCGCCCGGCCGCATCGTCGGCAACATGCGGCCAATAACGCCGTGTGACCATCAGGACCCGAGGGGGACCCATCGCTAGGCGTTCATCCATGCTCGCTGACCGGGGGTGGCACTGCGCCGCGCAGCCGCGTGAGCGGGGAAATGTCGTCGATCCGTTCGAAGTCCGTCGGTTCCAAGACCGCCAGATACGGCAGGTTCCGCAATAATTCGCGATAATCGAGCCCATAGCCGACCACGAATTCGTCGGGGATTTCGAAAGCGACGAAATCGGGTCGGACCGGCCGCTGAGGGGCACGTTGTTTGTACAGCAGGACAGCGCTGCGGACCGACCGAGCCCCCCGTTCGGCGAGGACCTCGGTCAGCCGGGCCAGCGTCTGCCCGGTGTCAAAAATATCGTCGACCAACAACACATTGCGGTCTTCGACGTCGATCAGCATCCGCGTGTCGACGGCCAGCTCTCCCGCCGTCGTCTCCCCGCGGTAACTGCTCGCCTGAATCACCCCCACGCGGACGGGGATCGATAGCTGCCGGATCAAATCGGCAAAGAGGATCAGGCTGCCGGTCATCACCGCGACGACGGTCAACGGCTGGCCGGCGTACTGCGTGTCGATTTCCTCGGCCAAACGCTTCACCCCTTGGTGGAGCTGCGTTTCATCGAGCAAAATTCTCATGAAGGAAATTGCATGAAGGGAATTGCATGAAGGGGTGGAAGATAGCCGGCAGCGAGCGGGGGGCGGGGCGCGTCACGCCTCGCTTCATGATAACGCTGAGCCTGGCGTTGCGGTCCCCGGAGGGGGGAGAAAAGGCCGCCGTCGCGGAAATTTTTCGCGGCGAAACGTGCCTTCGTTCTCGCTGAGGGAGAACGAAGGCAGGCGGGCTTTTCGAACCTCCCCTTGGCCGCGGTCGATCCACGCTACTGCGACACCCTCCCCCCTGGGTCGAGCGACAGCGAGGGGAGGGCCTTTGCCCGGTCGTTTCCGGAGGGCTTGAACGTCGCCGCCTTATCTCTGCGACCCCTGGGGGGTCGTGGCGCTTTGCTCGCATAACTCGCCTAGAACGGCACGACCATCCCGTCGTGGGCGACGTCGGTGGCGGGGTGGATTGCCCGGGCGGTCTCGATCCCCACGGGATCCGGGTCGGTTTCCAGCGGGTTGATATGGATGAGCAACAGGCGGTCGACCTCCGCGGCCGCGGCCACGCCGGCCGCCTGGCTCGTCCAGCTGTGCCCGGTCTTCTTCGCCCAGTCGGACTGGGCGTCGCGAAAGTAGCACTCGTGGAGCAGCAGCTGGGAACCGCGGATGGTTTGCACATAGCCGGCCGCGGGGTCCGCGACGGTGTCGGTCACATAGGCGAGACTGGTCGAGGGCCAGTCGATGCGGTAGCCGAGGGCTCCGCCGGGATGCGACAAGGCGAACGGCCGGACCGTCCCGCCCCCGACCAGTGGGAACGTGTCCTGTTCGATCGGGCACCAGCGGAAGGGCGGTTCCAACGGGAACAAGGCTTCGTCAAACAGGTGACGGCGAATCGCCGCCAGTTTTTCCGGGGCGCCCCAAATGCGAACTTCCTCCAGCGAATGCTGGTAGAGGATGTCGAAGAAATAGGTGAGCCCGACGACATGATCGAGGTGGGCGTGGCTGAGCAAAAGATCGATCGAATCGGTCTGCAGCAACGGGGGCAGACGAAAGATTCCGCTGCCGGCATCGAGCACCAGCCCTGCCTCCGGCACGCAGTAGCAAGCCGTCTGGCGATCTGCCGACGGATGGTAGCCAGTCGTGCCGAGGCAATGGAGTTGCATGATCGAGCGGTCGGCTCAGCCAGCCAGCTTGGTGATCCGCCCGGTCGGGTGGGCCAATTCTTCGGCGGTCGGTTGATAACGATACTGCATCAGGTAGGCGTCTTCGGTCGAGTCTTCATAGAAATCGTGCAGGACCGAAACCGCTCGGAAACCGAGTTGCTTGAAGAAGAGCTGGGCTTCGAGGTTCGTTTCGCGAACTTCCAGCATAATCCGGTTGCGGCGGTCGTTGGAAAGTTTGCCGACCAGCTTGGAGACCATCGATTGGCCGATGCTGCAACGTTTGTGGCTGTCGGCGACGGCAAAGTTCAGGATGTGGAGCCGATTTTTGTGCAGCTCGTAGATCATGAACCCGACGACTTCCTCCTCGCGTTCGGCGACCATGCCGATGCAATTGCGCTGCCGCAAGCAGCGGATGAAATCGTCCTCCGACCAGGGAAATTCAAAGTTTTGCTTTTCGATTTCCAGGACCGCGGTCATATCGCGGCGAATCATCCAACGAATATGCACACACACGGCTTCATGACCGGTTTGGTTCATTGCGGAATTCCCTTCCAGACGGCTAACGGGGTTTGGCAAGCGGCAACGAAGACGAGGCCTTTCCCAAGGCAACCCGTCGCTCGCTGGAGTTCGAAAAAAGTACCAGAAGGCTCTGCACCGGCCAATAGAAATTGACCGATTTCCGCTCCCGCCGCAGGAGGGACGCTGCCGCCGGCGGCGAGACGTCCGCCGGGGGAACGACTAGGCTTGGCGGAAGCCGCTTTTTTGTGCTATGCGAGCGGTGCGGAGCCGTCCGCTTTCCCGGTCCGCGTCCTTGTCGCTTCTCCCCTCCCGCTGCTCGTTGCCCCTCATGTCGCTTTCCGATCTGCAACGCTTGGCTCCCTTTCGCGAGTTCCCGCTGGCGATCCGGGCCGACGCCTCGGCCACGATCGGCGCGGGACATGTGATGCGCTGCTTGGCGCTCGCCCAGCGTTGGCGCGATCTGGGCGGCGAGGTCAGCCTGTTGACCGCGGAGTGTCCCGAGCCGCTGCGGGCGCGTTACCGGCAGGAAGGCTGCGAGCTGGTCGAGCTGACGGCGGGCGGAGGCAGCGAGGCGGATCGGGAACAGACGGCCCGCGCCTTACGCGTGATCGGTCCGGCCTGGACCGTGCTGGATGGCTACGCGTTCGGGACGGCTTATCAACGCTCGCTCCAACAGGCCGGGCACCGGCTGATCGTGCTCGATGATTTTGGCCACTGCGACTTGTGGGCGGCCGATGTGGTCCTCAATCAGAATTTGTTGCCGGTCGCCCCCCATCATCCGCCGCGCGACCAGCAGCATCCGCTGCGGAGCCTGGTCGGACCGCGTTATGCCTTGCTGCGACGCGAGTTTTTGACGCTGCCCCGCCGGGCCCGCCCGGTCGCCCACCAACCCCGCAGCAAGCTCTTCGTTACCTTCGGCGGGGCCGACCCAACCAATGCAACCGCCCGCGTGATGCGGCAACTGGTCGGCTGGACCAAGCGTCGCTTGGAGATCGAAGTCGCGATCGGGGCAGCCAATCCACATGCTGCGCAGCTGCGCAGCATCGGCACTGGTAGTCCCCACGCGATCCGCTGGGAGGAGAACATCCAGTCGATGCCTCCGCGGTACGATTGGGCCGATGGCTTGATCGGGGCCGCCGGCAGTTCCTGTTGGGAGTGGATGCTGTTCGGGCTTCCTGCCTTTGTCACCCCGATCGCCGACAACCAGCAGGCGATCTACGACGAGCTGATCCGACGTCGCTGGGCAACGGGTTTTCCTGAGGCCGACCGACTCGGCACGCCGGAGGCGGGGGCTGCCCTGGAGGCTTTTCTGGAAGGCCGCGAACCCCAGGACGCTGATGAACCGAACCCGATCGATGGCTGGGGTGCGGCGCGTGTCGGATCGGCCCTCAGTGGTTGGCCGTGGTTGCGACCGGCGACACCCGACGATTGCCGGTTATACTTCGACTGGGCCAACGACCCGGCGGTCCGGCAACACTCGGTGCGGAGCGAAGCGATCGGTTGGGAGGATCATCAGCGTTGGTTTGCCAACCGTTTGGCAAGCCCCGAGACCTTCCTCTGGGTCGGTTTCGATGCGGCCGACCAACCGGTCGGCCAAGTTCGCTTTGAGGCGACGCCGGAGGGAGCCCTCGACATCGGTTTTTCGGTCGACGCCCGATGGCGGGGGCAAGGCAAAGGGCGTCAATTGCTGC
>CAYNVI010000050.1:0-15813 GCA_964400585.1 uncultured Pirellulaceae bacterium
CGATTGGTCCTGGCAGAATCATCCGATTTGTCCCGGCGCGCGGGGGGTTGAGCGAGAAGTCTGTGCGCCGCGCGAATTCGCAGGGGTCAGCGATGCGATCTATCTGAACGATGGTCGCGGCGGATTTCGCCGCGTCGACGAGGAGGTGGGGCTGGTGGCCGGAGGGAAGGGCCTGGGCGTGGTCGCCGGGGACGTGAACCTTGATGGCGCGGTCGATCTCTACGTCGCCAACGACACGACCGACAATTTTCTATACCTCAACGACGGCACGGGGCGACTGACCGAGGCGGGGATGTTGGCCGGCGTGGCGAGCGACGAAGTCGGTGTGAATACCGGCAGCATGGGCCTCGGCCTGCAAGACGTCGATGGGGACGGGTTGCCCGACCTGTGGGTGACCAATTTTGAACGAGAACTCTTTGCCCTCTATCGCAACGAAAGCGGCAATCTTTTCTCCCACGTCAGTCGCGCTCAGGGGTTGGCCGGCATGCAGGGCCTGTATGTCGGTTTCGGCACGGCGCTGCTCGACGCCGATCGTGATGGCGACCGCGACATCGTGGTTGCCAATGGACACGTCTCCTATGCTTCGCCCTCCGCCCCCTACCGTCAGCTACCTTTGTTGCTGCAGAACCAAGGGGGCGAACGTTTCGTACAACGACAGGAACCCGGTTATTTTGCTAAGCCCCATTCGGGCCGCGGGTTGGCCACAGCGGATCTCGACAGCAACGGAGGGCCGGAGCTGATCTTCACGCATCTGGAAGAGCCGGTAGCGATCCTGCGGGGGCGGCCGCCGGGGGACGATCGCTGGGCGCTGGTGGAACTGGTCGGAACCGATTCAGACCGCCAAGCGATCGGGGCCTCGATCGCTCTGCCGACCGAGCAAGGCGTGCGCCGCTGGATGGTCAACTCCGGGGGCAGCTATCTCTCCCAGCACGATCGACGACAGCACCTCGCCTGGCCGGCCTCGTCCGCCGACCGCCGGGCGGAGGTCCGCTGGCCCTCCGGGCATGTCGAAACCTTCCCGGTTCCGCCTGCGGGCTCCCAGCGGGTCTGGGTGGAAGGGCAGGGAGGGTCGCTGTGAACGCTTCGACGCCATGCGATGTCTTCCGCGTCGCCTGCTTGCTCGGCCTTGCCCTCGGGGTCCTCGTCGGATGCGATGACCAGGACTCCGCCGGGGATCGAGGGGCGGCGGTCGAGCAGGACGCGGCGACGGTTGATGCAGGGTCGCGCGATCGAACTTCGGCCCCCTTGGATGCAGGAGATTCCAAGGCACCGCCGGCTGACGATCCAGGACGCGTCGCTGCCGCCGATGACCCGCCTGGTGCGTCGACCGCGGACGGGACGGCTGCCGTTCCGCAGTCGAGCCATCCGATCGATCAGACGCCCCCAGGTCGTGCGTATCGGCTTGCCCTTCGCGCGCTCGACAACGGCGATCGAGAAACGGCCGCTGCGATCCGGCAGCGGCTCGAGGGGCATCCGCAGTACGGGGTGTTGGCGAGGGCGATCGAAGCCAACGTGCTGGCGCAGCAAGGCGCACGAGAAACCGCGTTACGGCAAGCCGAAGCGATTTCGCGTGTGCCAGTGATGCGTGCGGAAGCCTACGTGATCGCCGGCCGCGTCTTCCACGAAGACGGGAATTGGACGCAGGCGATCGGCGCCTATCGGGATGCGCTGGAATCGCATCCAAACAATGTGCGGGCGCACCGCTGGCTAGGCGTGATCTATCACGATGCGGGCGCGATGCGTTTGGCGGTAGAACATTTGCGCAAAGTCGCGGCGCTCGATCCGAAGGATTTCCGCTCGCTGCGTTTGGCAGGCTTGATTCATCACGACTACCAAAACTTTGAAGAAGCGGTGGTCGATTACTATGCGGTCCTCGCGCGGCAGCCGCCGGCCGGGATGGAGACCGAGGTCCGCGTTGAACTTGCGGATTCGCTCCGGGAACTGCGGCGGATCGATGAGGCGCTCGAGCTGCTTGCGGCGTGTGATGACGACGCCGCAGTGATCACCGCGCGGGCCGCTTGTTGGGAAGCCCAAGGAGAGTTGGCGGAGGCAGAGGCGGCCGCCCAGCAGGCGGTAAAGGAGGCGCCCGAGGATCCGGAGGCGTTGTTCGTGTACGGGCGGATCCTCCTGCTGCAGCGCGAATTCGCGGCGGCGATCGAGGTCTTGCAGCGCGCCGTGGAAGCCGACCCGAGCGATCATGAGCCGCGGTTTCTGCTCGGCCGTGCGTTGCTGCAAAGCGGACGCACAGAGGAAGGGCAGGCTGAATTGGCCCGCTCCAAGGAGCTCAAGCAGATCTTCTTGGAGATGGCGGAATTGCACCTCGAGGCGATCGAGCAGCCGCAGGATGCTGGCGTGCGACTGCAGTTGGCCGAGCATGCCGAACAGTTGGGGCGTCCCCAGATCGCCCGCGGCTGGTACGAGGCGGCCCTCGGCCTCGACCCCGGTTCCGAGGTTGCCCAAGCGGCCCTGGAGCGGCTGCGGTAACTGTCTCCGCCGCTGCCTTCTGCCCGCAGGACGGCGTCAAAGGGACGCTTGGCCTGCCCCTTAGCGGTGCCGGGTTCCGGAAGCTTCCCTGCTGTGGATTGCTCGCGCAGTGACCGGAGGGCTTTCCAAGATGGTGGCGGAACCGCGGCGGCGGCAAAAAGTTTTGTTTCTTTTTTAAAAAAAATTGCAATCCTGGCTGGGAGCTCGATATAAATGCGGGAACGTTGCTTTTGCCCCCACTGCCGCAAGCTAGCGGGGCTGATTCTCTCTTCTATCTCTTTTTCTTAAGGGAATGCTCATGTTGTCTTTATCCATGGGGCGACAATCCGTCGCAAAAAAGGGGTTCACGCTCGTAGAACTCCTTGTCGTCATCGCCATCATCGGTGTGTTGGTGGGCCTCTTGTTGCCGGCGGTTCAGGCGGCCCGCGAAGCGGCTCGACGCATGCAGTGCTCCAACAATCTCAAGCAGATTGGCCTGGCGATGCACAACTATGCAGACATCTACCAGCAATTCGCCGTCGGCACGCGTGACCAGGATCCGGCCAACAACGCCGGCAATCGTCCTTGGCAGGGGGGAGCGCACCGCAAGGGGTCGGTCTTGGCCAAGATCTTGCCGCAGCTCGAGCAGAGTAACGTCTTCGATAGCCTCGACTTTGGGGGCGACGTCTACGCCCAGCTGAATGCCCTCGGGTTCGACAACGACCAATACATGACCGCTTACATCTGCCCCAGCGACGGCACGACCGGGGGCAAGTTGGGACGCAAGCGTCAGTTCTACAACTACGCGACGAACATCGGCAACCAGAACATGTCGGGACGTGGCTGGTGCAACGACTACCCCAACAATTCCTACAACACCCGCGCGCAAGGGATCCTCGGTGGGAACCTGTTCCGCAACGGTCCGGATGGTCACGGCTCCAGCAATGACGGACGTGGCATTTCGGGCGTCTTCTCGCGTTACATCTGGGCTGCCGCCTTCAAGGATATCACCGACGGTACCTCCAATGTGATCATGATGGGGGAGATCCTGCCGAGTTGTGGGGACCACCACCGTGGTGGCTGGTACAACCCGAATGCCCTGTGGACGGCGACGACCGCTCCTATCAACTTCAACACCTGTGGCAAGCAAGGGGTGGCCGACAACCAACAGAATTGCAATGACTACCGGAACTGGCAGACGTCGCAGGGTTTCAAATCGGACCACACCGGAGGGGCTCAGTTCGTCTTCTGCGATGGGTCGGTCCACTTCCTCTCGGAAACCGTCGATTACCTGACCTATCAGCAGTTGGGGTCGCGGAACGATGGAGAACCGTTGGCCAACGAGTATTAAACGGTTTACCCCATTGACGATTCAGGCAAACATCGCCGCTGGGGGGACCAGCGGCGGTGTGACTGATTGAACGAGGAGAAGTGATTGATGAAACAGCTAGTTTGTGGTTGGGTGGTGTTGGGGTTGGTGGCGACGGTCGGTTGTGGCGGCTCCAATTTTGCTAATCCGATCCCGGTCCAAGGGACGGTTTCCTATCAAGGGAAGCCTGTCGAGGGGGCGAAGGTCACCTTCCTCAGCCGCACCGGGGGGCGTTCGGCCAGTGGCACGACCGATGGCACGGGGGCGTATGCTTTGACCACCTTCAACACCGATGACGGGGCCTTGGCTGACGAATATACCGTGACGATCGCCAAGTACGATTCGGCCGAGACCGGCGAATCGATCGATCTCGACAACGGCGAGATGGGTGACGATTACGCCGCCATGATGGATTCGGCCGCCAGTGGCGGGGCGGCCATCAACAAGGAAGACAGCCAGTTGCCCGCCCAGTACGCCGACGCCGCCGAGTCGGGGCTTTCCCGGACCGTCGCCGAGGGGCAGCCCAACGAGTTCAACTTTGAGCTCGAGTGAGCCGCTGGTAGGAGGGCGTTCGGTTCGACCCTCGCGCAGCGTCTGACGACCGGTCCTGAGCGGAGAGACTTCACTGCCGACGGCCGGTCGTCACGCTCCGCTAGGCGGGGCCGCGAGGTTAGCGATGCGGTCGGGTCTGCCGAAGACGCCGACCGCTGCAGGAACGGGCGGGCGTGTCGTGCAGGGACCCTCGTCGCTTCCCCGCCTACGTCCAGCTTCGGCGACTTCCCAGCTCTCTTCGAATACCCGCGTCCGTTCTTTGCTCGCACGCCATCTAGGGAGCGAACATTTGTCCCGCCGTGCTTCTGCTGGAACGCGTCGGCCCCCGGCGGGGTCGCGACGCAGCGAATGCCCTGTCGAATCTTCTGCGGGGGCCGCCGCTTCGCTGCGTCCGAAGCTCCTCGCCTGGGCAGGCGGTGTTTTGTTGCTCCTGCTTTCAGTGGCGGGATGGGCGGGGGTTCCCGGCTGGTGTTGCCGGAGCTTGGCGGAAGCGGGGCTGCAGTCGGCCGATTACCAGGTCGCCGAGCGATGGACCGAGGTTGCCGGCTGGGTGGAGGCTGAAAATCCCGCAGCGTTGTTACAGCGCGCGCGGTTGGAATTGGCGCTGAATCGGACCGCGGCGGCCGCGGGTTGGGTTCGCCGAGCAGAACAGCTGGACCCGCTTTTCAAGGAACTGCAGGCCCACCAGCTGCTGATCGAGGCGCATCGCGGCAACCGCACCGCGGTCGCACCGTTGACGCAGTCGCCGCAGCCCGGCTTGCCGCTGTCTTTCGTCTATCGAGCAGTGGTGCGGTGCGCAATGCAGCACGGACGATTTGCCTTTGCGCGTCAGACCGCCGAACATTGGATCACCGACCTTCCTGGCGATGCGGCGGCCGAATACCATCGAGCTCGGATCGCCGAACTGGAGGAGCAAACGGATCAGGCAGCAACGGCTTATCGGGAAGCCCTACGAAAGCAGCCCCGCTACTCGGAAGCTGCTTTTCGGCTGGCAACCCTGTTACGCCATCAGCAACAATTTGAGGCGGCCCAACAGCTTTTCTTGCAATGCCGCCAGACGCCCCTGCAGCCGATCGCCATGATTGAGGCCGCCGACGCCGCCTGGCTTGCGGCCCAGCCGGCACGGGCTTGGCAGCACCTTGAGTCCGTGCTGGAGGTCGATCCTCAGAGGCTCCGCCCGCTCTACCTGCGAGTCGACGAGTTTGCCGAAAATGACCGTGTCGCCCTGCTGGCGGCGCGTCTGAAACAGGAACAGGTGGATGCGCCGGGGGTCGTTCGCTATGCCGGACGTGCCCTCCGGTATCAGCCTCGGAACCGTGAAGCACACCAAATGCTGACCGCCGCGTTCCAGCAGATGCAGCGTCCGGCGGAGGCGGCGAAGCACGTGGAAATTCAGGCAGAACTCTTGGAGGCCGATCGACGGGCACTCGCGCTGCAAACCGAAGTGGCTGCCGATCCGAGCAACGTTCAGGTCCGTTGCGAGCTGGCGGAAGCCTTGTTCCAAGGGGTCTCGCTGGCTGATGCGCAGGTGCAGTTGGAGATCATCCTCGAACAACAGTCCGATTCGAGGCGTGCCCACGCTTTGCTCGCTCGTCTCTATAGGGAACGGGCGGAACGGACGAAACAGGACGATCATTGGCGGATTCTGGCCCGTCGTCACGCGGCGAAGGCTAACCGCTTGCCGGCTAGCGAGTCAGGGGACGAAGCTACGCTCGCCGCCGTCCCATCGCATGAGGCAGGAAGCTCTCATGAAAGCGAGTGACTTGAACGGTCCAGCGTCGCATGGGGGCCGGTTTGCCTTGCTTGTCGTGCTGCTGGGGGTGGCCAGCTGTCGCCCGCAATCCGCGGAGATCAGTCGCTCGCCGGCAGTCACGCAGGAAGAGACGTGCTCCTTACCAAGCTGTTTTCGCGAAGTGGCGTCGCCTCTGCTGGAACAAGCCCGCTACCACAATGGACGCGACGCCGGGCTACTCTCGATTTTGGAAATCGTGGGAGGCGGAGTCGCTTGTTTCGATTTTGACCAGGATGGTTGGTGCGATCTCCTCTTTCCCACCGGAGGCTCGCTTTCGAGATCGGATTCCCGGGTAACGGGAAAGCCGACCGTGCTGATGCGTGGGGGGCCCGCCTGGCAATGGACTCCGCTACCGGCTGGCACGCGGCTCGGAAATGACCAAATTTACACGCATGGAGCGATCACCGCGGACTACGACCACGATGGGTTCGAGGATCTGTTGGTCACCGGTTACCCCGGCGTCCGTCTCTACCGGAACCAGGGCGACGGTTCTTTCCGGGACGTCACGCAGTCGACCGGTCTGCGGGAGGCGGGTTGGACCACGTCGGGTGCTTGGGGCGATTGGAACCAAGATGGGCACCTCGATCTGTACCTCGCCTCCTATGTCGACTGGAGCTTTGCTAACAATCCGGTCTGCCCGACGACCGAAGGGGTGCCGGATGTCTGTTCGCCTAATGCATTTGAAGGCATGGAGGACGCCGTCTTCTTCAATCGTGCCAATGGCCGTTTCGATCCGGCTGCCGCTTTGCCGGTCGCACCGCAAACCTCCAAAGGGTTAGGGGTGCTTGCCTGTGATCTTTGTCAGCAGGGCAGGCTCGACGTGGTCGTGGCGAACGATCTGCAACCGAACTATCTGTGGCACTACGAGGATGGAGATTTTCAGGAGAACGCGTTGGCGGCGGGGATCGCGGTTGACCGCTTCGGCAATCCGAACGCCAGTATGGGACTTGCCACACTGGACTGGAATCTCGATCAGCGGTTTGATCTCGCGGTCACGAATTTTGAAAACGAGCAGATTGCCCTTTATCAAAACGACGGCAACCGGTTGTTTCGCCACGTCAGTCAATCCGCTGGTCTGGGGCGTCCTGCCGAGGCAGTCAACTTTGGGGTCGTGGCCCGCGACTTTGATGGCGATGGCGATGAGGATTTGTTGGTCGCCGCCGGTCATGTGCAGTATGACCCGGATAGTGGCACGATCGAACAACGTTTAAGCCTCTATGAAAACTGCGACGGCCGACGTTTCCGTCGCTGTCGGCAGAAGAATACCGAGGACGCGGGGTTCTGGCGGCAGCCTCGCATCGGACGGGGGGTGGCAGCTGCCGACTTGGATCGGGACGGAGATTCCGATGTGGTCGTCACTCACTTGGAGCAGCCGCCGCTTGTGTTGGAAAACCAGCGTCTGCCGCAAACCTCCTGGCTGCGGTTGCGGCTGGTGGGGCGGGAGAGTCCACGAACTCCGATCGGAGCAACGGCTTGGTTGCGGGTCGCGGAAAGACAAATGATTCGCCAAGTGTATGGTGGTGGCAGTTACCTATCTCAATCGGAGAATATCTTGAGTTGGGGATGGCCGGAGCAGGCGGCTGCTGACCTGACCGTGCACTGGCCTTCAGGCGCGGTGAGTCAGCTGCGCGGGTTGTCTCCCAATCAGGAAGTCACGCTTGTCGAGCCGCGGCCACAACGGGACTAACGGTGGCGACGCCCTCATCGATCTGGGACTGGCAAAGGCGTCGCCTGAGGAACAACATCGGGCAAAACGGATCCTGCTACGGAAAGATTTTCATCGGCCCACCGCCAGGGCGTCTGTCTGCCGTGGCCGCGGCGGCGAGTGGAGGTTCGGCGGCCGCCTCGCTGCTGGGATATCGCTCGAATGGCTCTTCGCACAACCTGCCCGTCGTGTCAGACGGCCGTCAATATCCCGGCCGAAGCGATGCCGCGTGTGATCGGGCTGATCGTCGGTGCCTTGATCGCGTTGGTGGCGGGAATCGTGATGTTGTTTGGAGCGATTGCGATGATGCGGCGTTCCAGCCTCAACAGCGCCCGGACGGCGGCGATCTGCGCCGCCATCCCGTGCTTCGGAGGCTGCGTCTTTCCGGTCGGGATCTGGGCCGCGGTCTTGCTGTTCACCGGATCGTTCAAACGCGACTTTTCCGGCTGAGCGGTTTGCCGGCGGGTCAAGCGGGCGTCGACTCAGGAATCATCGGCGAGCCCGGACGCTTCGTAGATCGCGGCGGCCTCCTGCCAAGGGGCCTGCCAGCCCAGCTTTTCCAGCAAGTCGCGGCGTTTCTTCAGGTACCACTTGCCGCGGATCGTGGCCCGATGCCGTTCCAGCAGCTGCAGCGCGGTTCCCCAACGCTGGTCGCGACGCAGCATCCGCACGTCGAGCAGCACAAATTCGGGTTGGCTCTCGTCGAACGATCGCTGCAACGATCGGTAGACTTGGCGAAGCTTTTGATCGAGCGCGGCGGGGTCGTCGACCGGCTGTTCTGCCAACACATTGGGCAGTTCGTGGTAGGCGAGGGCTCTGGCACGGCGGTACCGCGCAAATGCCAATGCCCAACGCAAGCGGGCTTCCGCCTCCGCATCGACGCCCTTCCCTGACAGCTGTTCTAACGTGCTGATCCAGCGGGCCGCGACGTCCACCGTCTTCCGTAGGTTGGTCTTGCGGACGTCGATCGCGTCGAGTCGATGAACCTCTGTCTGCAAGGCGATCGCCCGGTCGAGCAGGCGGGCTGCGGACGGCACGACCTCGCCACGCAGCACTGACAGATCGGGCTCGGTGTGCAAATCGTCGCGGGCTGGGGAGAAATCATCGAGCGTTTTCATCTCGCCCGGCTGCCATTCGCGAAGCCAGTTGGCACGCGCTTGCCATTCCCGCCGGGCTTCTGGATCGTCCGCCGCAGCCCGGGCGGCTGCGATTTTTTTCAGCTGGTCCAGCTTCCAAGCAGATGCGTCGGCAGCCGAGGCAGGCGGCGGAGCGGCTGCCCCGCTGGCGACCGCCGCAAGCGGGCAGGTGACAGAGAACGCCAGGGCACTGCTGAGGACTAGCAGCCAACTGGATCGTGGACGGGGTTCAAGAGGAAACAAGGGTGCGATCCGCGTAATGCGTCAGGATTTGGACTGAATCAGTGTTCATGAAAAGAGGCTTCCCCTGCAGATTTTGGGTACCACACTCACACCGCAGGAACGGAAGCCTCATGGATTCCAAGTTAACGCCGGAACCCTCGCCGAGGCAATTCCTCGTGACGAAATTGACGAATTCGTCGGTCGGGTCCTGGAGCCGCTGAATTCCCCGAACCCACCGCGGCGATGCCGGCAGCGTTAGAATTGTGGAACCGTCAAGTACGTACCGTCAAATACCATGCTCCGCGGCCCCGCAGCCCGGTGGGTCGCTATCGCCTTGACGGTCAGTTGAGGCTGGACATCCGCGGACCAGCCCGCGGCGGGCACGACGCCCCCGTTCGGGTAGCCATGCCGCCGACGGACCGCCTCGATCCGCGATCGCTTTGCCCCTATCCGTGCGGCGCTTCCCACACGGTCCTCCTCTCCCACCAAACCGTGATGCCTGTCCACTCTTTTGAATGCCGTTTGTCGCCCCGGGTCGTGCTGGCTGGCACGGCCCTGTTGCTTCCGGTGTGGTTGACGATGATTGCTCCGGCCAGGGTGATGGCGACCGAATCGCAGACGGCGCTGATCGACCGGTACGGCCATGAGGTCCGTCCGCTGCTTAAGACGCTCTGCTTCGATTGTCACGGCGGTGAAGCTCAAGAAGCCGGCGTGCGACTGGATACACTGGCCGCCGACATCGATCACCCGGATTTTAAAGCCAGCGTTTGGCACGACGCACTCGACCAGATCAAACAAGGCTCGATGCCACCGGAGGAAGCTGCTTCGCTGAGTGACGAGCAGCGTCAAACGTTGGTCCAGTGGATCTCGAAAGTGCTGCGGTTGGCTGAGCAGTCCAAACGCTTTGCTGACGGGCGCGTCCTGATGCGGCGTCTGACACGATACGAGTACAACAACACGCTCGGCGACCTGTTGGGCGTTGCGTTGGACGTGGCGAAGGAGTTGCCGCCCGAGCCGGCCTCGCCCGACGGTTTTCTCAATGACGGCGCGACCTTGGAGATGTCGTCGACGCAAATCGAGGCTTATCTGGCGGCGGCCCGCCGGGCCTTGGACGTGGCGATTGTCGAGGGCCAGCGTCCGCAGGGGTTCCGCTACTACGCGACCGAAACCGCGGTGGGACGTTTGCCGCGACGACGCGAAGGCGGGCACATTCCGGTCAATCCCGAGTTCCTGGTCGACATCCCGGAGTTTCCGCGACGTGGGCCGTTTCGCATGCTGGTCCGCGCCAGCGCCGTCATTCCCGAGGGCGACGCGGTTCCGCGTCTCCGCGTGTCCCTTGGCAACGTGCCGGGGATCATCCACGTGCCGCGAAAAATCGTCGGCGAAGTCGACGTCGCCGCACCGGCTGCGCGTCCGCAAACCTACGAGTTCCGCGGGCGGCTGGAGGACTATCCGCAGCCCGGAGAACGAGAGTTCGGTGGCAACGTGGATTTCAACGGCTTGGTGGGGCTGATCGACTTTATCGACGCCGACGGAAAGGAACTGCGCTATCGTGATCGCGACTATTCCGATCCGCCCGGCCAGAAAGACGCCAAAAAGAACCGCAGGTTTCGGGGCGCCGCGGGCCGCCAACCGCCCGACCGAGGTCCACGTTACAACCTCGTGATCAAATCGGTCGAGTTCGAAGCGCCCTACTATCCGCAGTGGCCGCCGCCGAGTCATCGCCGCTTGATGGGGCACTCGTCGCAAGCCGAATCGGAACCGGCACGCGTCCGCGAAATTTTGGGCCGGTTTGTTCCCCGCGCGTACCGCCGCCCGGCTGAGCCTCGCGAGATCGATCGGTTGGTCGAAATGTTCCAACAAATTCGGCCCCAAATGCCCAGCTACGAAGCGGCTGTCCGCGAAACGCTTGCCGCGGTGCTGGTCTCGCCGCACTTCCTGTACATGGTGGAAGAACGCCGCGAAAACCCCACCGGTACGGCAGACCAGCGCGACGCCGACGCCTCTGGCACCTCAAGCCTCACCGAGACGGCCGACCCGACGGGGATGCCGCTGAGGCCGTTCGAACTGGCTACGCGTCTGTCCTACTTCCTATGGAGCACGATGCCGGACGAGCGACTTCGCACCCTCGCGGCCTCCGGTCAGCTGAGCGACCGCGAGGTGCTGCGAGGGGAAACGCGACGGATGATGGATGATCCCCGCAGCGTCGAATTCGTCCATCACTTCGCCGACCAGTGGTTCGACCTGGATGCTCTCGAGCGGATTGCAGTCAACCCGGAATTCTATCCCGATTTCGACGAGGATTTGAAAGCGGCGATGCGGGCGGAATCCCGCGGCGTGTTGCAGGACATCTTGCACCGTGACGCCAGTTGTCGCGAATTGTTGGACAGCGATTGGACGGTGGTGAATCGACAACTCGCTCGTCACTACGGGCTGCAGTCGCTACCGCGGTCATCGACGCCGCAACGAGTCTCGCTGGAAGCCGGCGACCGCCGGGGTGGCGTGCTCACGCAGGCGGCGTTCCTGCTCAGCCGCTCCGACGGCGAGCGGCCGCATCCGATCCGCCGCGCGGTCTGGATCTTGGACCGCCTGCTCGATTCACCGCCCGCTTCGCCGCCGCCCGAAGTTCCGACGCTGGACAGCGAGTCGCCCGATTTGGCCGGACGGAGCTTGAAAGAACAGCTGGAGATCCACCGCGACCGCGACTCGTGCCGCAGTTGCCACGCGGGCATCGACCCTTGGGGCATCCCCTTGGAACACTTCGATGCGGTAGGACGTTGGCAAAGATTTTCACCGACTCGGCAAGCGGGCGCGAAGAACAAGGCCCCGTCAAACAAAGGCGGCAAGCAGACAGCGGCGGAACAGGAATCCGCCGGCCCGCCCGTCGACGCCTCCAGCGTGTTGCCGGACGGGACGGGGATCGCCGGCGTCGACGAGCTCAAGCAACACCTGGTGGCCGAGCACCGCGCGGCCTTCGCCCGCTCGATCGTCAAACGACTCGCCAGTTATGCCCTGGGACGCTCCCTAGATCTGGGTGATCGTGCCGCGATCGAGAGCTTGACCAAGGAGTTTCTCGCCAACGACCTGCGTCTGCGTTCGCTGGTGCTCTCGTTGACCGAAAGCGACTTGTTCCAGACCAAGTGAGCGACCGAATCGGTCGCTCGGCACGCGGGTGTCCCCCACGCACGCTCCTGCTCGTCCCCGCAGCGCGGTCAACCGCGCCCGGCCAGCAGCCGGCGAAAGTTCTCTCCCAAAATCAACCGTTTGTGGTGTTCGGGGATTTCCGCGGCGATGACCTTTGCCAATTCGGTCCCCAGCGATCGCGAGGGCAGGTGGCTGCCGAAGACGACGCGGTGGGGACCGAGTTCGCGTACCGCCATCTCGATGAAGCCTGCGGTCGCGTCGAAGCCGGACGTTTCCACAAGGATGTTCTTGTGCTCGCGAACCGCTCGGATGCCATTTTGCCACTGGCCACCGGCGTGGGCGCAGACGAATTGTTGCTCGGGGAACCGCGTTGCCAAACGCGCCAGCTCCGCGGGTGTGGATTCGCCGGGGTGGCGTTTGCCGCCGGTTTTGAACCACGTGTGCTGGATGATCACCCCGCCGAGTTCGCCCAGTCGACGCACCAGCGGGTCAAAGTTGCGGTGGGTGCAGGCCAATGCCGCGGGGCCTCCGCCGGGAAAGTATGCGCCGACCATCGGCCCCTCAGCGACCCATCGTTGCAAGGCTGCCAAGGACGCCTCGACATCGTTGGCATTCATGTGAACCATCGCCATCAACCGCTCCGGCCACTTCTCCAGCGGACGCCGGATGGCTGCGGGATGCGCCGCCAAGCGAGACTCCAAGGCGGGATCCCCGGTGGTGCCGATCCCCACGTGAGCAAAGTAGCAGAGACGCTCGAAACACCCCAAATCCGCTGCCGGCAGTGAGCTTTCGATAGCCTCCAGCAAGGCCTCCGAACCGTCGCGGCCCGGGTGACTGTGCGCGGGGGTGAAGTAGCAATCCCAGATCCGGTACGACTGCAATGTCGCGACCGGAGGCAATCCGAATCGAAGCGGTGGGACAGTCATGCGGCGGTCAAACCTTGGGCGTTGGCGGAGGAGACACGGCGAAGCTGCGCTTCATGCAAGCGCGATTCGCTGACCCGGATCGCAGCCGCCTCGGGAATCAGCAGTGGCGCGCCGCTGCCGTAACAAACGCGGTCCACTCCAACGCGTTCGATCAGCTGGGCGATCCCCCGCGTGCCATCCATGCGGGCCACGTCGAAGTGGATCTGCGGCGCGGCGACCAACGGCTCGAGCGTCTGGCTGCGCGGCCGCAGGTTCAAGATCTGCACCTTGGCTGCGGGCGCACCGCGCAGCACTTCCGGCAAGGGCCGCAAATCGACGTCCGCCGCCCGCACCCGCGGATGCTGCGTGCGGGGATCCTCCATGGTGACCGCGATCTGCACCGGCCGTCCGGCCTCCGCCGAAGCCTGTAGTAACCGGCGAAACGAAGGGTCGTCCAGGCGATAGCCGTGGTAGCTGGGAAAAACGCGGATCCCGATCATGCCCTGGGTCGCGAAACAACGCTGCAAATCGGTTTCCCAGCCGGGCAGGGATAAATTGATCGATCCCATCGGCACGAGTTCGCGATGTTCCGCACAGGCTTCGGCAACCCGGTCGTTGACGCCTCGGAGATCACGATGCAACAAGGCTTCGTAGCTGCCCGCCCAGGCTCGACCGATGCCTAACGAGCGAAGCCGCTGGACCAACCGCACGGGTTCGTCGAGCGGCAATCGCCGGAAGGGCCACTGAAAAAGACTCACGTTGGTGTCCACCCAAAACGGCTGCCAGGGCTCATCGCCCGCCACGCCGCTGGGCAAAGACGCCAGCGCCGATGCAGCGCCGCCCGCTCCGGCAGCCGCCCGGAACCAGTCACGACGGTCAAGCTTGTGTCGGTCCATGATTGTTCCGTCCGGGGTCGATAGAGGCGATCGAGAAACGTGTGATCATAGCCGACTTGGCGGGACGTCATGGGGGCGCGTCAGGCATCATTTGAGGTGCGGCAAGCGAAGATGCTACAATGTGGCCCCCCCACCGATGGAGACTTCCCTCATGCAAAGATACTGGCAACTGGACCGCCGGACCGTGCTGCGCGGTGCCGGCGTCTCCCTCGCGCTTCCCTGGTTGGAAAGCATGGGCCGTGCCGCCGCCGCCGAACCCGCCGACTCCGCTGCCAGCGGTCTGCCGCGGCGTCTCTGTTGCATCATGTTCCCCTACGGCATCGCGGTCCCCAAGGACGATTCGCCGGAACGCCAGTGGGGCTGGTTCCCCACGGGCCAGGGCGAGGACTACGAGCTCACGCAGGTGCTGCAGCCGCTGGAGCCGCTGATGGACGACGTGACCGTCTTCGGCGGTCTGTCGCACCCGAATTGCCGCCGCATGAATGGCCACGATACCGGGGACACCTTCCTGACCGGCAACAACCTGGAAGCGGTCACCTACCGCAACACCGTTTCATTGGATCAATACGCCGCCGGCCGACTCGGCAAACACACCCGCCTGCCCTCGTTGACGTTGTCGAGCGACGGCGGCATCGGGCCCCGTACCCGCTCGACGACGCTCTCGTATTCGGCAAAGGGTCAACCGATCCCGGCGCTGGCCAATCCCAAGCAGATCTTTGAGCGGATGTTCGGCCAGGATGACGCCAGCCAAGCCGACCAAGCGCGGCTGAAAACCTCACCGAGCATCCTCGATTTGGTGATGGAACAGTCGGGCTCTCTCCGTCGCCGACTGGGCGTGGCGGACGTCCGTAAGCTCGACGAATACGAAACCTCGGTGCGGGACGTGGAACGACGGATCGAACGCTCGCGGCACTGGTTGGAAGTTCCCTTACCGGAAGTCGACGCCGACGCCATCGATTTGGATGCCGACCCGGAGAGTGCCCGAGATTACATCGGGGCGATTTACGATTTGATGTTCCTGGCCTACCAGACCGATTTGACGCGCGTCGCCACCTACCAAATCGGCAGCTATGGGCCGACCGTGGCGAGAACGTTTCCGGCCGCCATCGGCTTGAACCCCAATTGGCACAGCTTGGCCCACGGCGCGAAAAAGAAAGGCGGGGCGGAAAAGATCGGCCGCTTCGACCAATTCCTGGCCCAGATGCTGGCCCGCTTTTTGACACGTCTGAAAGAAACCCGCGAGAGCGCCGATGGCACGCCGTTGCTGGATCGGACGCTGGTGCTTTACGGCAGCAGCAATAGCCAGACGCACGTCAATAGTAACTACCCCTTGCTGTTGGCTGGCGGAAACCAGCTCGGTTTACGGCACAACCGCTACCTGAGGTACGACGCCAAGACGCCGATGAGCAACTTGTTCGTCAGCATGCTCCGCCGTTTGGACCTCTCCGTCGATCGCTTTGCCGACAGCACCGGACCGCTGGTGGACGTGTAGCGACGTGTAACGCGCGCCACACCGAGTCACCGGACCGGGCGGGCAAGGCCGATCGGGCTGAGCCGTCTAGCTGGACAGCGCCACTTTTTGTGAGCGGATTGGGCGCTAGCCCCCGGCCTTCCCGTGACGAGCCGGCG
>CAYNVI010000051.1:0-15590 GCA_964400585.1 uncultured Pirellulaceae bacterium
CCAGGCAATTTGCTAGCAAGAGAATGAATGGATCCCATCGCTCTAAACACGCAAACGGCACACGCAAACGGCTTGCCAATTTCCACGAACGACACGTGCTGACCTGCTTATGACCCTCAACAAACCTAGGAACTACTCGGATGCCAAACAAACCCATTTCTCGTTCAATGGTCTGCGGCTGCGCATGGAGCGGGCTCATATGCGTTGTTGCTTTTGCGTTTCTGGGACTGAAGCATATTTGGACGCTCGTTGCCGATGCGCAGTCCGTGGCGATCATCGGGGGTGATCAGTGGCTGTCGCTGGGGATACTGTTGGCTATATCGTTCGTTGCTGGTTTCGTTACCGCTTGGGTTCGACGAAACCGCGCGACAATCCGGTCGACAGGCGATTTTGCGTCACTGTGAGAGCCTGTCCGGAAACCGCATCATGTCGTAAGTCGATATTTGAACGGTGGTTGGTCGCCTGGTGGAGCCAAGCGGGGTAGCATGCGCCCAATCGAGGCAACGTGCAGCATCGCTTCGCTTGATTCGGTGCGTTGTTCACCGTCACCGCCAGCAGACGTCCCAGCGTGTCGGCCACCTCATGCATGTCGACCGCCCGCGGCCGCCCGCCTTTTTTGCTCTTGCGAGGCTGGAGAATCAGCCCCGCTAGTCGAGCGGCTTGATCCAGAGGTTGCGAAACTGGACCAGACTGGAGGCGGGGCTCAGCTTGCCATCGCCACGGGGCCCGCCGTGGTGTTGCAGGACCAGCGGGCCACGCGCGGGGATGCCTGGCAGCAACGCGTCTTCCAGGATCAGTTGATCGTTGAGCAGCACCGTGACTCGCTCGCCGCGGAGGATGATCACGAAGCGATTCCACTGGCCGACCGGGCGGTCGGCGTTGATCCGCGGGGTCAGCGCCGCGCGGATCTCCGCGGGCGTGTTGGGGTTGTTGCGATGCCCGTAGACTTCGCCGGAGCCGATCGGCCAACACCAGATGTTCAGCTGCGCTTTGGAGTCGCCGCGGAGGAAGACTCCGGAATCGGCATTGGGACGTTTGATCGTGATCCGTTTGCCCTCCGCATCCTTCAGGTAGCTGCCGTCGCTGAGCACGATCGGCGTGTCGTAAAGGCCGGTCGTCCGCTTCAGTCGCCAGTCCATCTTCAGGATGAAGTCGCCGAACGATTCGGCCGTCCGCAAGTTTTTGTCGCCGGGGGCTTCGGAGGCGGCGTCGTAATCGATCACTCCCTCGACAACTTTCCAGTGGCCGCCATCCCCTTCCGGGACGATCCAGCCGCTGAGGTCCACCCCGTTGAACAGCGGACGGAAGCCATCTTCGACTTCCCCTTCGCCGCGGGCGTTGGCGGGAAGCCCCAGGCAGATGGCGGCAAGGCAAGCAAGCGAGAACGACAGGCAAGACGACTTCATCAAGTTTTCCTCCAAGCGAGACAGGGGCCAAGGCATCGGCGAGATGCTCTGTCTGAGCGTAACCTGTGTCCCCGTCGGGAGGGCGACCGGAGCCATTTTTTCAGGAATTCGCCGGGAGAAAGCCCTCGGAGGGCCGCTTGGACGAGCCGCTTGGACGAGCCGCTTGGTGGTCAAAACGTACTACCGGTTGCGGGACAAGTCCAAGACTGGGGAGCCAGAAGCAGCTAGGGTGGAAATTGTGAGAGTGATGTTCGCCCGGTTGGCGAGCCTCGCGTTTGCCTGTGGGCGCGTTTGCCCTTGGAGGCGCGTTTGCCCTTGGAGGCGCGTTTGCCCTTGGAATCGTGCGGAGACCACTGCGGGTTTTCGAAAACCGCACCCCTGCTCTTTCGTTTGAGGGGGTTCGGCGGAAGTTAGTTCTGAACGGCCCCCTGCCGGTCGTTTCCCTCCTTGTTGCCAAATTCATGTTTGCTCGTTTTCTTGTCCGACCTGGCCGCTTCGTGCCGGCCGGTTTCGCCTGGCTGCTGGTGCTGGCCTCCGCCTTGGTCGGCGGCGGCGCGTCCCTCCTCGCTGCGGAGACGCCTCGTTTTGGGCTCGACGTCTTGCCGATTCTGTCGGACCGTTGTTTCCACTGTCACGGACCCGATGCCGCGCATCGCGAGGCGGGGTTGCGGCTGGACCAGCGCGAATCGGCGGTGGAGGATCGCGGCGGGTATGCCACGATCGTGCCGGGGGATCCGGCGGCAAGTGAACTGATCCGGCGGATCGAAACCGAGGATGCCGACTTGCGGATGCCGCCGGCCGATGCCCATCGCGAGGAGCTTTCCGCCGCCGAGGTGGCGATCCTGAAGCAATGGATCGCCGGCGGCGCCGAATGGGGACGCCACTGGTCGTTTGAACGACCGCAGCGGCCCGAGCCGCCCGCTGATGCGGTCCATCCGATCGATGCCTTCGTGCGGGCCCGCTTGCAAGCGCAAGGTCTGCAAGCGGAGGGTCTGGCACCGTCGCCGCCGGCGGATCGCGCCACGCTGTTGCGGCGGGTGTCGTTCGATTTGACCGGCTTGCCACCCACGCCGCCGGAAGTCAGCGGCTTCCAGGCGAACCCCTCGCCGACCGCGTATGACGCGGAGCTCGATCGGCTGTTTGCTTCGCCGCATTATGGAGAACGGATGGCGATGTGGTGGCTCGATGCCGCCCGCTACTCCGATACCGACGGCTACCAGGGGGATGCGACGCGGACCAATTGGCCGTGGCGCGACTGGGTGATCGAAGCGTTCAACCGCAACCTTCCCTTCGACCGGTTCACGGTCGAGCAATTTGCCGGGGATCTGCTTCCCGAGGCGACGGCCGAGCAGATTTTGGCTACTTGCTTCCATCGCAATCACATGACCAACGGCGAAGGCGGGCGTGATCCCGAGGAATCTCGCATCGACTACGTCATCGATCGCGTCAACACGACCGGGACCGTCTGGTTGGGTCTGACGCTGGGGTGTGCCCAATGCCATCCGCATAAATTCGACCCGATCTCCCAGCACGATTACTACAGCCTTTCCGCCTTCTTCAACAGCATCGCGGAAGATGGCAAAGCGGGCCGCGGCGCCAAACCGTACCAGCCGGTCGAGTCTCCGTTTGCCGACCGCGCGATCCGCGAAGCCGAGCGATTGGTGGCAGCCCGGCGACCGGTCGAAGCGGCTGCCCGGGAGGCGGCGGAGAAAGAATTTGACCGCGGGTTGGCCGCGCAGATCGAGGCGGTTCAGGAGGGATTCGAACCCTGGCAGACGTTGCAAGCGGTCTCGCTCGAATCGGCCGAAGGAACCGTGTTCACGCAGCAGCCCGATGGGATCGTGCAGACGAGCGGTCCCCATCCCCGCCAAGATGATTACCGCCTGATCGCCGGGACGACGTTGCCTCGAGTTACCGGCTTGCGTCTGGAAGTCTTTCCGCATGCCTCGCACACCGACGGCAAACTGACACGGGGGGCCGACGGCGAATTCATCTTGACCGACGTCAAGCTGCAGGTGCGTCGTCGCGGCCGGTCGCAATTGCGCGACATCGAGATCGCTTCCGCCGTCGCCGATGTCGAAAAGGATGTCTCCGGCCGAAATTACGGCAAGGTCAAAGATACGCTGGATGACGACCCACGCAATGGTTGGACCACCGAATCGCACGATCCTCGCGCCCGCCACGTCGCGGTCTTCGGGCTGGCCGAACCGTTGGTACTCGCTGACGACGAGCAACTCGTCTTCGTGATGCTACATCGTTCGACCCGCGGGGATGGGAACATCGGTCGGTTCCGCTTGGCGGCGACCGATCAGGCGGGGCAAGCGGTGCGGACGCTGGAACCGATGCCGCTGGCGCAATTGGCGTCGGCGAACGTCGCCTCGGCTGCCGACGTGGAACCGGCGTTGCGGCAGCGTCTGCTCGATCAATTCCTTGCCGATCACGCCGACTACCAGCGCGCGTCCGCATCGCTGGAACGAGCCCGGCGTCAGCTGGCCGAGGTCAAACGGGCGGGCGGTAAGTTGAACGTGATGGTGTTGAAAGAACGGTCCGAGCCCCGCCAGACCCACATTTTGCAACGGGGGGTTTGGGATCAGAAAGGAGAACCGGTCGAGCGGCGTGTGCCGAGTGCCATCCTCGATTGGCCCGCCGAGCAAACCGCCTCGCGACTCGATTTGGCGCGTTGGCTGGTTTCTTCCGAGAACCCATTGACCGCGCGGGTCATCGTCAACCAATTATGGCAACTGTGTTTTGGCGCGGGCTTGGTGCGGACGCCGGAGGATTTTGGTTTGCAGGGTGAACGTCCGACGCATCCGGACCTGCTGGACTGGTTAGCCGTCGAGCTGGTGGAGAGCGGATGGGACGTGCAGCACGTGCTGCGTCTGATCGTGACCAGCGAAACCTACCGGCAGCAGAGCGCGATCTCGGCCGAGCAACAACGGCTGGATCCCGAAAACCGCTGGTTGGCTCGCGGCGCGCGGTTCCGTTTGCCCAGTTGGATGTTGCGGGATGCGGCGCTGCGTGCCAGCGGCTTGCTCAATCCCGCGTTCGGCGGTCCTCCCGTGCGTCCCTACCAGCCTGCGGGTGTCTGGGAAGAGATGTTCATGGGGCGTTTCCAGTATGAACCGAGCCAAGGTCCCGCGCAGTATCGGCGGACCGTCTACGCATTCTGGCGTCGTTCGGCCGCCCCCACGTTTTTGTTCGATGCGGCCCAGCGGCGGGTTTGTGAAGTCCGCCCGCGGCGTACCAACACGCCGCTGCATGCGTTGACATTGCTCAATGACCTGAGCTTCCTGGAGGCTTCGCGAGAATTGGCGCGGCAAGCGGTCGAGGAGGAAGCGGACGGCGAAGCGCGGATCGCCTGGATGTGCCGCGCGATCCTGGCCCGCCAACCGCAGCCGGAGGAACTGCGGGTGCTGCTCCGCGAACTCGAGCGAGCCCAGCAGCATTACGCGACAGCCGCCGACGACGCGGATCAGTTGCTGGCTTTCGGGCAACCGGAAATCCGACCGACCGAAAACCGTCAGGAGATCGCGGCCTACCTGGTGGTCGCCAGCCTGTTGTTCAACCTGGACGAGGCGATCACGCACGAATGAGTCCGCAAACGCACGCCGGCCAAGGGTGTCGGCTTTGGCTGGCACCGCCTGCCCGCCTTGGCGGTGATGCGCTGAGCACCCTCTGTTGACCATCCTTTAAGTTCTTCCCCCCCGCAGCCGCTTTTGGCGGCCGGCGATTCCTTCAAGCTCGTTTGATCATGTCGCAACCGAAAGTTCTCCCTCCCGCTGCCGACGTCGATCTGCTCCGTCGTTACTTTCTTGGCCGTTGTACCGGCGTCGGTTTGGGAGCGCTGGCATTGGGTCTGCTGGAAGCGGGCCAAGGCTCCGCGTCCGCCTCGTCGCCCCCGGCCCAAGCGAACGGGCTGGGGCTGCCCGCGCTACCGCACCATCGGCCGCGGGCCAAGAACGTGATCTTTTTGACGCAGTCGGGTGGTCCTTCTCAAATCGAGCTGTTTGATCACAAGCCCGAGTTGCAGAAGTGGGCCGGCAAGGAGTTGCCCGACAGTATCCGTCAAGGGCAGCGGTTGACGACCATGACGGCCAATCAGAAGCAACTGATCATGCCGGCCCGGACCTCCTTCCAGCGGTACGGGCAGAGTGGCGCAACGCTGGGCGAATGGTTGCCCCATCATGCGGACGTCGTCGATGACCTTTGCTTCGTCAAGTCGATGGTCACCGACCAGATCAACCACGCCCCGGCGATGACCAAATTCCTGACCGGGCACCAGCTGCCGGGGCGTCCGAGCTTGGGGGCTTGGACGAGCTACGGATTGGGGAGCGAAAACCGGGACCTGCCCGATTACTTGGTGTTGATCTCCAAGATGAAGCGTCCCAGCGACCAACCGCTGTACGACCATTACTGGGGCAGCGGCTTTCTCCCCTCGCAGTACCAGGGGGTCAAGCTGCGGAACGCGAAAGAGCCCGTGTTGTACCTGCGTGATCCCGATGGACTGCCACGCCCGTTACGACGCGGGATGCTCGACGGCATCAACGAGCTCAACCGGCAACACCTGCAGGAGGCGGGGGATCCGGAAATCGAAACCCGCATCCAACAGTACGAAATGGCGTGGCGGATGCAGTCGAGTATTCCGGAGCTGAACGACCTCCGCGACGAACCCGAATCGACGTTTCAGTTGTATGGTCCCGATTCGCGGCGTCCGGGCAGCTACGCGGCCAATTGCATCTTGGCACGCCGGTTGGTCGAGCGGGGCGTCCGCTTCGTGCAGCTGTTCCACCCCGATTGGGATCACCATAGCCGACTCAGTTCCTGGTGCACCGCGCGGTGTCGCGATACCGATCAAGCGAGCGCTGCGCTGGTGACCGACCTCAAGCAGCGGGGGTTGCTCGACGAGACGCTGGTCGTCTGGGGTGGCGAGTTTGGCCGCGGGGTGGCGGGTCAAGGCAAATGGGACAGCCCGGAAGGAGGCCGCGATCATCACCCGCGGTGTTTTACCACCTGGCTCGCGGGCGGCGGGATCGCTCCCGGAACCACTTACGGAGCGACCGACGCGTTCAGCTACAATGTGGTCGAAAACCCCGTCCATGTGCGCGACTTGCATGCGACCATTTTGCACCTGCTAGGGATCGATCACGAGCGTTTCACGTACCGCTTCCAAGGCCTCGACTTCAAATTGACCGGGGTGGAAGCGTCGCGCGTCGTGCCCGGGATCCTGGCGTAGGGCTGTCCCCCGCTTTCGTTTTCTGGCCGCCCGCCTGGGCCTGCTTCGCTGGCACTTTGCGCCGAGGCGTGCTCCGGCGGCCGCAACCGGGACCGCGGGGGGCGGACGCATCGAGCGCGCGGCGGTGGAACCCCTGCGATCTTGTGGAGCTGGTCGATGCGCACCCTTTTCCTGTTCGTTTTCTGTGGCCGGTGGGTGGTCTCCCGGGGCCGCGCGCTGCGGCGGCACCGTCGACTTGTCCGGCTGGTCACCCTCACGATGGCAATCCTCCTGGCGGCTGCCGGCACCGCGGGATCCGCCCCGCCGAACGCTGCCGGCGACGACGGGGAACGCAGCGTGCTGCGCCGCGAGAACCTGGTCGCCTGGTGCATCGTGCCGTTCGACGCCCACCGCCGCGGCCCGGCAGCGCGAGCGGCGATGCTGAAGAAGCTAGGCATTCGACGCTCCGCCTACGATTGGCGGGCCGAACATGTGCCGACGTTTGAGCAGGAGATCGTGGCCTACCAAGAGGCGGGCATCGAATTCTTTGCCTTTTGGAGCGTCCACGACGAGGCGTTCCGGCTGTTTGAGCAATACGACCTGCATCCCCAGATCTGGCAGACGTTGAGCGACCCGGGAGGACCGGCAGCCGAGAAAGTCCAGGCAGCGGCCGAGCGTCTGTTGCCGCTCGCCCGGCGGACCGCGGAGCTCGATTGCCCCTTGGGACTTTACAACCACGGAGGTTGGGGCGGCGAACCCAAGAACCTGGTGGCGGTGTGCCGGCGGCTGCGCGCACTCGGGCAGCCGCACGTCGGGATCGTCTACAACTTTCACCACGGGCATGGCCACATCGACGATTGGAAAACCGCGTTCGCCCAGATGCAGCCCTACCTGCATTGCTTGAACCTCGACGGGATGAATCGCGACGCCGATCCCAAGATCCTGGGCATCAGCAAAGGCGCGCACGAATTGGAGATGATCCGGGAAGTCGTCGAAGCGGGATACGACGGGCCGATCGGGATCCTCGATCATCGACCGGAACTCGACGCCGAAGCTTCGCTGCGGGAGAACCGGGACGGTTTGGCCTGGATCGCACGCGAGCTGGAGCAGCCGGGAAGCGGCGGGCCTCAGCCGCCTACCCCGCAGCCGCTGGCGGCGAACGCCAACGAGCTTGGCCAAACCGGGGCCGGCCCTCCCGCCGTGGCGGCTGCGGCGAGCCCTGCGTTCGACCCCGCAACGGTGACGCGGATCGTTACCGCGGCCGAGCAGAGCGGCGATCCGCTCCGCGGCGCGCGGCTGTTCGCCGACGCCAAACTCGCCTGCCTTTCCTGCCACCGCGTCGGTGACCAAGGCGGGACGATCGGCCCCGAACTCTCCCAGCTGGGGAAACAGCGGACCCCCGCCGAGATCGTCGAATCGGTCCTCTGGCCGGACCGCAAAATCGAGCCGGAATTCGTCGTCTGGCAATGTTTGACCACGGCGGGAGCGATCCACCGCGGCGTGCGCCATACCGATGCGGAGGGCCGCCTCGTGTTCCGCGATCCCGCTTCCGGCAAGCAGGTGCGTTTGGATCCCGCCGAGATCGCCCAGGAGCAGGAGGCGGGGACGTTGATGCCGAGCGAGCTGACCGCTTCGCTGGCGCCGGAGCAGCAATCCGATCTGGTGCGGTTCCTGAGTGCGTTGGGGGTCGAGAAGGCTGCTGGCCATGACGATTGGGCGAGCCTGCTGCGGCATTCGCAGCAGCATGGTCCCGCCTCCTTCCCGCTGGAAACGGCGCCGCTGGCCCCCCAGCATTGGCCGCACGCGACCCACCAGGTCAATCGCCAACGCCTGTACGACTTCTACACCAAGCAAGCCGATTATTTTCGGCAGCAGCCGTACCTGCCGATGTTGCTGACCCCGTTCCCGGGGATCGATGGGGCGGAAACGGGGCATTGGGGCAACCAAGAGGAAGCCGATTGGGCGGACGATCGCTGGAACGCGACCGATCTCGGTTCCCTGCAGGCAGGTGTTTTTCATGGGCCCTCGGGTCCGGTGCCGCGAGCCGTCTGCCTGCGGCTGGGCGAAGCGGGTGAGTTGGCCGTCTGTTTCGATCCCGACACGCTGACGTATACCGATGCCTGGCGAGGAGGCTTTGTCCGATTTTCGGACGTTCGGCATGGATTCCTACATGGGCTGCGCCCGGCCGGCGAGCGTGTCGGCTTGCCTCCGCAGCATCCGCCGCAGGAACCCTTCACCTATCACGGCTTCTATCGCTTTGGCAAACGGGTCGTCTTCGCCTACCGGATCGGGGAGACCGAATACCTTGATGCTCCGTCGGTCGAGGCGGGCGAGCTGGTCCGCGAGGTAGGGCCGCGCGAAGACCATTCGCTCCGCCAAGTCCTGCAGGGGGGGCCCGCCCAGTGGCCGCAACGGCTGCCCACTTCGATCACGCCCGGATCCCAGCGGCCCTTTGCCATCGATACGATCGCCCTGCCGGTCGACAACCCCTGGAAAGCTTTGCTCTACTGCAGCGGGCATGCTTTTTTGCCCGACGGGACGGCCCTCGTCTGCACGATGCAAGGCGATGTGTGGCGGGTACGGGGGTTGGACAGCGGCGTCGACGAAGCGGGGAAGGCTGAGTGGCGACGCTTTGCCGCGGGCTTGCATCATCCGTTGGGGTTGGTCGTTGCCGACGGCCAGGTCTACGTCCAGTGCCGCGATCAGCTGACGCGGCTGACCGATCTGAATGGCGATGGCGAAGCCGATTTTTACGAATGTTTCAGCAACGCCTTCGAGACATCGCCGGCCGGCCACGACTTCATCTGTGGTCTGCAGCGGGACGCGGCCGGTCGGTTCTATACCGCCTCCGGCAATCAGGGGTTGGTCCGCATCTCGGCCGACGGGCAGCACGCCGAGGTGCTGGCCACGGGGTTCCGAAATCCCGATGGCCTCGGCCTGCTTCCTGACGGCACGGTCACGGTGCCCTGCTCCGAAGGATCCTGGACGCCCGCCTCGATGATCTGTGCGATCCCGGCGGAGGTGGCGAGCTCGCCGCGCTCCAGCGAGCTTCCTCTCCACTACGGCTATCGAGGGCCGCGTGCGGGTCAGCCGCCCGAACTCCCTTTGGCCTACCTTCCGCGGGGGATCGACAATTCCAGCGGAGGCCAAGTGGCGGTCACAAGTCCCCGCTGGGAACCGCTGAAAGACCAGCTGCTCCATTTTTCTTTTGGGGCCGGCGCCTGGTTCCTGGTGCTCCGCGATCAGGTGGCGGGGCAAAGCCAAGCCGCGGTGGTTCCCTTGCCCGGCGATTTCCGCTCCGGCGTGCATCGTGCGCGGTTCCGCGCCCGGGACGGTCAGCTTTATGTCACCGGCATGACCGGCTGGGGTTCGTATACGCCGGAGGACGGTTGTTTTCAGCGGATCCGCTACACCGGCGACCCGCTGCAGTTACCGCGCGAGTTTCATCTCCATGAAAACGGCGTACGGGTCCGCTTCACTCAGCCGCTCGATCTTGCCTCGGTCCAGCGTCTGTCGAACCACTTTGCCCAGGCTTGGAATTACCGCTACAGCGGGGCGTACGGTTCGCCCGAGTATTCCGCGACGCATCCGGGAGTGGCCGGCCATGATCCGCTGGCGATTCGCGGGGCGCATCTGCTGGAAGACGGCCATTCGATCTTTTTGGAAATCCCTGAGCTACAGCCCGTCAGTCAGCTTCATCTTCGGCTGCACGTGAACGAGCCGGGGCGGTACCTGGACAGCCACCCTGCTGGCGAGGGGCAAGAGCTGTTTATCACGGCGCATCGTCTCGATCGGCCCTTCACGGGGTTTCCGGGCTACCGTCCGCGGGAGAAGACGATCGCCGCCCACCCGTTGCTGCAGGATTTGGCCCTGCAGGCCGAACGCGTTCCCAATCGGTGGGCAAAACCGATCGAGGGGGCCCGCGCGATCGAGCTGGCGACGGGCAAGAACCTCACCTATGCCACGCCCCAGCTGGAGGCGGAGGTGAACGAACCGCTTGCCGTGACGCTGACGAACCCCGATGTCGTCCCCCACAATTGGGTGTTGGTCCGTCCGGGGCAGTTGCGCAAGGTGGGCGAACTGGCCAACGGAATGATTGCTGATCCGGCGGCGTTTGCCCGGCATTATGTGCCGGCATCGGAGGAGATTCTGGCCCATACCGATATCGTGCCGGCCGGCGGGCAGCAGACGATTTACTTCCGGGCTCCCTCCACGCCGGGGCGTTACCCCTTCCTCTGTACGTTCCCGGGCCACTGGATGGTGATGAACGGAGAGCTGTTGGTGCGGTAACTGGTCGCGGCCGCCTAGTTACGGCGGTCGCCATGGTTGCCCGCTGCCTCTGGCTGCCGGTTGGGAAGCGGGCAGCGAGGCCGGGGCGAGGCCGTGGAGGGGCGTTGGATCGTGGGGCCCCCCTGTAGCGATGCGGTTAAATGTCGCTTCGCTCGGGATGGTCTTGAAGGCAGACCGGGTCCCACACGATACTTGTGCCGATCGAGGAGCGGCTGCGCTGCCGGTCTGCTCGTCTTTAACCTCTTTCTGAGTCCCTGCGGGACGAATTTGATTATGGATCGTTTCTTATTTCCCCGGTGGGTGAACCGTTTCCTGCTGGTGCTGGGGGCGGTGGTTGGCATCGGGGTGGTCTATGCCGGAGCCCTCGGCGGGTTGGTCACCGATCCCGACACCTTGAACGTCGGTTACCAGCCCGAACAGCCCGTTCCCTTCAGTCACGCGTTGCATGCGGGGCAGTTGCGGATGGATTGCCGGTATTGTCACAACACCGTCTTCGATGCCGCCCACGCGGCGATCCCGCCGACGGCGACCTGCGTCAATTGCCACAGCCCGGCGAATGAAGATGGCTTGACCGCGCTGGCCGCGGTGCAGGCCGACAGTCCCAATCTGGAGCCGATCCATGAGAGTTGGGAAACGGGGCAGAGCATGGAATGGATTCGCGTGCACAACCTGCCGGAGTTTGTGTACTTCAATCACGCCGCCCATGTGAATTCCGGGGTCAGTTGCGTCACCTGTCACGGACGTATCGATCAGATGGAAGTCGTTCACCAGGCGAAGCAGCTTTCGATGGCTTGGTGTATCGAGTGTCATCGCAACCCGGAGTCGCACCTGCGGCCGAAGGAGTTTGTGACCAAGCTCGATTGGGAACGGGATCCCGATGTGCACCCGACCGGCGAAGAGCTGAAAGAGCAAAACCACATCAATCCGCAAGTCAACTGCGCTGTATGTCACCGATGAATGAAACGCCGCGGGCACGCTACTGGCGAAGCCTAGACGAGTTGCAGCAAAGCTCGGATTTCGAGCAGTACCTCGATCGCGAATTTCCTGTCGCCGCTTCGGAATTCCCGGAGGGGGTCTCGCGCCGCCGATGGCTCCAGTTGATGGGGGCTTCCTTGGCGATGGGGGGCGTGGTCGGCTGCCGTTATCCGGAAGAGTCGATTGCGCCGTTCGTGATTCGGCCGGAGGGTCGCATCCCGGGCGAATCGTACGAGCGGGCCACGAATTTCCAGTTGGCGGGGCGTGTCTATAACCTGTTGATCAGTTGCGTCGACGGGCGACCGTTGAAGGTCGAAGGGAACCCGCAGCACCCGGCCGGTCAGGGGGCCACTGACGTCTTTTCGCAGGCGTCGATCCTGGGGCTGTATGACCCCGACCGGAAAATGGGGGTTTCCCGCCGCGTCGAAGGGGAGCTGACCGATTCGAGTTGGGAGGCCTTCGAGTCGTACGGTCGCGGTTTGGTGGAAATGCACAAGCCGCGGAAGGGCGAGGGCTTTGGGGTCTTGCTCGAACCGACCGCGTCGCCGTCGCTGGTGCGGATGGTCGAGGCGTTGCGGGAATCGCTGCCGGAGATGACCGTCTGTCGCTACGATTCGGTGCGTGGTGACGTGATGCGTCAGGCGACGCAAGAGGCGATCGGGCGTCCTGGTGAGCCGTTGTATGAGCTCGATCAGGCGAAGGTCGTGCTCTCGGTGCAGGCCGACTTGTTGGGAGCCGATGTCGGGTTCATGCGGAACGCGCGGACGTTTGCTGCTGGCCGTCAGCCGCTCGAAGGCGAGATGAGCCGGCTGTACCTTGTCGAGGCTGGCTATTCCAACACCGGGGCTTCGGCCGATTCGCGTCTGGCGCTGCGGCCGACCGAAATGAAGGCGTTCTTGGCGGAGCTAGAGCGGCGGATCGACAGTGGTGAGGCAGGCGATGGCGAGGAAGGGGAGCTAGCGGAAAAGGCGTACGACGAACTCGACGCCGAGCAGCGGATCGACCGCTTTATCGGCGTGGTTGCCGCCGATCTGTTGGCGGCCCAGGGGGAATCCCTGGTCGCTGTCGGCGAGCACCTGGGGGCTGACGCGGTCGCGGCGGGGATTCGCATCAATTCCAAGCTGGGTTCGCTCGGTAAGACGTTGCGGTTCGCCGAGCCGACCGACGCTTCGTTGGAAGCGGTTTCGCTGCAGGATTTCGTGGCCCAGGTCGAGGCCGGGGAATTGGACGGTCTGCTGGTGCTGGGTGGTAACCCGGTGTTTGCGGCCCCTTCGGATGTCGATGTGGTAGGGGCGTTGAAGCGCGCGACCGACACGATCTACTGGGGCGATTATGAGGACGAAACGGCGGTCCTCTGCGACTGGGTCCTGCCTGCTTCGCACAGCCTAGAAAGCTGGGGCGACGTGATCGATCCGGAAGGCTACTACGGTGTCTGTCAGCCGCAGATCTTGCCGCTGCTGGGTGGTCGCGGGGCGATCGAGGTGATCGCCGCGATGCTGGGCCTGGGGGAGGCCGACGGAGAGTCGATCGTGCGGCGGACCGCGGATGCGTTGGCTGGTTCGAGCCTCAGTAATCGGCAGTGGCGGAAGCTGTTGCACGATGGTTTCGACGAAACGGTCAAAGTGGACGTCCCGGCGGCTCGCTTCAGCGGTTCGACCGAGCCGCTGACCGACGCCAAGCCTCATGCCTACGTCGAGCTTTCGGAGGTCGATCAAGACGACATCGAGATCGTCTTCGTGCCGGCCGATGGGATCTACGACGGTCGCTTTGCGAATAACGGTTGGCTGCAGGAAATGCCGCAGTCGTTGACAAAGTTGACGTGGGACACGGCGGCTTTGATGAGCCCCAAGACGGCGGAGGCGCTGAAGGTCAAGCATGGCCGGATGGTGGCCCTGCGGCGGGGCGAAGTCACGCTGGAATTGCCGGTTTATGAAATGCCGGGAATGGCCCATGGGGCCGTCGTCGTCGCTTTCGGTTATGGCCGGCAGCGGGCCGGCGCGGTCGGCGGGCATGCCGAGATGGGGATCCCCCCGGTCGGAATCGATGTGCGTCCGTTGCGGACCAGCGATTCGATGCTGGTCGCCTACGAGATGGAATCGCGGCCTCGGTCGGACGATTACCTGCTGGCGACGACCCAGGATCACTGGGCGATCGATTACGGCGGGCGCCAGGAAACCGAGGATCGCAGCTTCCGGCTGGTGCGCGAAGGGACCATGCAGCTGCTCGATAAGGTGCCCGAGTTTACGGAAGCGAAGGGCCCGCACGTGCCGCCTGCCGAGCAGACGCAGCTCTGGCGCGAGCCGATGGAAATCATCCAGCAAGACGAAGCCGATCCTTATGTCCCGCAGTGGGGGATGTCGATCGATTTGAGCAAGTGCATCGGCTGCAACGCTTGTGTGGTCGCCTGTCAGAGTGAGAACAACGTGCCGATCGTCGGCAAGGAGCAAGTCTCCAACAGTCGCGAGATGCACTGGTTGCGGGTCGACCGGTATTTTCAGGGGACCGCCGAGAATGCCACGGTCGTGCAGGAGCCCGTCGCATGCATGCATTGTGAAACGGCACCTTGTGAGCAGGTTTGCCCGGTGGCGGCGACGGTGCATACGAATGAAGGCATCAATGCGATGGCCTACAACCGCTGCATCGGGACGCGGTACTGTGCGAACAACTGTCCCTTTAAAGTGCGGCGGTTCAACTACTTCAATTACAACGAGGAAGTCGGCGTCGGCTACGGCATCGATGCATTCCCCGGAACGATCGAAACGGCCAATCGGAAATTGCAGCAACTGGTGCTGAACCCCGAGGTCACGGTCCGCGGACGCGGGGTGATGGAAAAGTGCACCTACTGCATCCAACGGGTGGAAAAAGCCAAGATCCAGGCCCGCCGAGAAGATGGGCGTCCGCTGCGGGATGGCGACGTGCAGACCGCTTGCCAGACGGCTTGTCCGACGCGGGCGATCGAGTTCGGGAACATCCAGGATCCCGAATCGCGGGTCGCCCAGTTACGGAAGGATCCCCGCAGCTACGGCATGCTGCCCCAGATCAAGGTCAAGCCGCGGACGACGTACCTGGCCCGGATTCGCAACCCGCATCCGCGGCTGATGACGTTGGCCCAGCTCGAAGACCTGCAAGAGCTGACGCATCCGCACGGCGGCCACGAAGGGGCGGGCCTCGGGGAGGCCGGCCACGGGGAGGCGGGCCACGGGGAAGCGGGCCATGGGGATGCAGAGCACGGGGATGCAGGCCACGGGGGCGAAGGTCACGAACCCGGCGAACATTCGGATGAACAAGCGGCCGTCGCGCGGGACGCGGCCCAGGCATAGCGACGCTGTCGGACGCAGTCGTCCGCGCGACCGGACCTTGTCGCTCGGAGGGCGGCCGGGCTGAAGAAAAACCTCCTTACCCTCTCGATTGAACGCGTTCAAACCATGTCAATTGCGGCAACCAAAGGCTTAGACAACACGCTGGAGCGTCCGGGCGAACGGGCGCCGCTGGTCTTGGGCGATACGACGTACCATTCGATCACCGAATCGGTCTGTCAGATCGCTGAACGCAAGCCGAGTAAGTTGTGGCTCGTCGGCTTCTTGGTCTCCGCCCACTTGGCGGGGTTTTTCACGATCTTGATCGCCTATCTGATCTACACCGGCGTTGGGGTCTGGGGAAACCGTTCTCCGGTGTTCTGGGGCTGGCCGATCGTGAACTTCGTGTTC
>CAYNVI010000052.1:0-15515 GCA_964400585.1 uncultured Pirellulaceae bacterium
ATTTGGCGGTTGTCGCGAAGGGCCGGTTCAACATAAGGTGCGGACAAATAGGTGGGGGACATGACGTGAAGCAGACGCATACCGACGCGCCGGCGGACCGGCCCAGAATCGCGGCCGAGATTTTCCTTTCCACGCTCTCCGAAGGCGGGGTCGTGGTCGTGGAATTCACCGACAACGCATTGGTCGCCGACGGGACCACCGCGCCCGATTTGCATATCTTCGAGACCGGCAGCAACATCGAACCGACCTTTGTGGAGATCAGTACCGACGGGGTCAACTTTATCTCGGTCGGTCGCGTGGATGGCGCCACCTCCAGCCTCGACATCGACCAGTTCAGTGAAGTCGATCCGGCGGCGCTGTACCGGTTCGTGCGGATCACCGACGATGTCAACGACGTGCAACCGGCGTTCGGCGTGTTCGGTGCCGATATCGACGCGGTGGGAGCGATCTCCAGTCGGGCCCTGCCGCTCGATACGGTCCTGCAGGTCTTCAACAGCCGTGGCGAAGTGGTCGCCTCCAACGATAACGGAGCGGCACCGGGCCATCTCGAATCGGTCGGCCCTGGAACGCCGGGCTACGATCCGACCTTGGCGAACCCGCTCGATCCCTTCATCGATTACACGGCGACCGAGCCAGGAACCTACTACGTCGGCGTCAGTTCGAAGGGGAACGAAGGGTACGATCCGTTCAGCTTGGGCAATCGCACGCCGGCCACGGGCGGGCGGGGGAACTACGAGCTGGCGTTGGAAGTCCTCGCCCCACGTTCCTTCGTGATGAATTTCGATGATCAGGCGAACCTCGACAACCTGATCGGGACCACGTTCACGGTGACGCAGATCCCGGATGTGGCCGGTGAGTCGACCAATGATATTACGTTTGAGTTCACCGGCCCGGCCGGCGGACGACGCTTGGGCAATGGGAATTACCGGATCCCGCTCCGTGATGAAGATGCGTACCGGACGCCCGACGTGATGCGGGCGATCTCGGGCGCAATCAACGGATTCACGAACGATCCGACGATCAAGAATCACGAATTCGGGAATGGTCCCGAAGGGCTCAGCGGTCCGATCCAGCGGGCCACCGCGATGGCGCTGGGCGGACTGGAAGGCGATGGCCCAGGGCTGTTCAATTTCAATGACGTCGGGTTCCGCTCGCATCCGCTGGGAGGCGGCAACGACTTCGATTTTGGGTTCGGCCACGACCGGACCCGTCAGGTGGGAAGCATCGGGATCGCCGGCAGCTTTACCGATGGCGCGGGGACGACCGAACTGTACGTGCTGCTCGAAGGGGTGGCGAAAGTCGAACTGAGTCCCGCAGCCCAAGCGGCGGGATTGGGGCTCGATCCGCAAGCGGGCGAAAACTACGACCAATTGCTGCCGGAGACCGGCATCCTGGTCTCGCAAGGCGCCAGCCCCAGCCTGCTGAACAATCTGGTCCTCAACACGCACGAAGGGATCGTGCGGGAAGAGACGCGTCGCAGGGGCTTTGGCCGGACCGGAACCGACCAACATCCCAAGCCGCAACAGGTCATCGTCAGCGGGACGATCTTCCAGCACCACGGCGGCACGATGCCCCAATTCCGCGAACGCATGGCTTGGCCAGGGGTCACGGGAACCGGGATGACGACCTTCCGCGAGAACGGGACGAGCAACGTCAACGGCGGCTCGGATGACTTCAACCAAACCTTGGCGGGCGATCAGGGGCTCTTGATCAATCCTGCCGGGGATGCGTTCTTGCCTTCGCCCGCTTCGCCGGCGATCGACAGCGGGATCAATTCGCTTAGCGAACGGGACGCGTTTGCCGCCCTCAAGCAGGCGATCGGCATCCCGGTCAGCAACGTGATCTCTCCGCAACGCGATTTGACCGGCCAATTGCGCGTCGACGACCCGAACGTGGCCCCTCCCGGTGGACAAGGTGGATTTGTCTTCAAGGACCGGGGGGCGCTCGACCGTGCGGACTTTATCGGTCCGGTCGCGCAGGCCGAGCAACCGGTCGATAATGCGGCGGATGGCCGTGACCTCGATCCCGCGGTCAGCTTCATCCGCCTGCAGGATGGAACGTACGGCGAATTCCGGATCAAGCTGCAGGATACCGGCGACATCGCCAACCCGTTTGTGGGAACCGGCGTCGATGATTCGACCGTCGTGGGGCCGTCGCAAGCGGGCCTGCGGAAGGCGGGAGCCGCGCTGACGCTGTTCGAGAATGACCAGATGTTGGTCGAGGGTGTCGACTACACCTTCAATTACAACACGACCGAAAACCTGATCGTGTTGAAGCCGCTGGCCGGGATCTGGAAAAACGATCGGTCCTACCGGATCTCGCTGAATAACCGCGATCGCTTTGTGATTGTCTCTCCCCCGGCCCCGACGACGGCCGACGGTGACCAATTCCTGGTCACCGATTCGCAAGGCGGTCAACTCGCCTTTGAATTCGAGGCGGGCTATGACATCGAATTCCCCGAAGCCTTGACGATCGCGATTCCGGTCGCCGGCGCCGGGACCGGCGGGATTTCCGACGGCGATCGGTTCACCATCGATGACGGGGTCAACCAGCCGGTGACCTTCGAATTCGACCTGGCGGGCGAAAACCTCGTGTTGCCGGGCAACGTCCGGGTCCCCTTCTCGCCCAGCGATTCGCGTCAGCAGTTGGCGGCCGCGGTGACCACGGCGATCAGCAACGCCGGACTGAACGTCACGCCGCTGCAGCAGGGCGCCGAAGTCGTGATCGGCAGCGAAGCGGGCACCACCTTGGAAACGACCAACAGTGGGCTCCAGCAAGCCGCCAACCCGCTGACTTTCCGAGCACCCAACGCGGGCGCCGGCAGCGGGGGAGTGGCGGATGGCGAGACCTTCGTGGTCAGCGATGGCGAAACCACCGTGACCTTTGAGTTTGAAATTGCCGATGGGGTGGGGATCCAAAGCGTCGCCGTGCCGGTCGCGGCGGCCTCGACCGGAGACCTGTTGGTCGAAGCGATGGCCACCGCCATCGCCGGGACGGAACTGAACGTCCAGCCGGTCGCCGAAGGGAACCGGCTGATCCTCGACCTGCCGACCGCCGGATCGGCGGCGGTGGGAACCGGTCAACTGCGGTTGCTGGGACGCTCACGGACGCCGGCCGACGGCACGCTGCTGACGTTCACGCCGAACGATGGCAGCCCGGCGACGACGTTCGAGCTGAACCGCAGTGAGGTAGGGCTGGATGATGGCGTCACCCCCGGCAACGTGCCGGTCGATTTCCGCCGCGAAATGACGGCCGATCAACTGGCGCAGCAGGTCGCTCAGGCGATCAATGGCGAATCGATCGTGGGCCTCGATACCGCGGCGGTCGAGTCGATCGGCGCGGGCATCCTGTCGGTCGGGGGAGAACCGGGGTTGGGCTTGACCTCGTCCGGTTCCGCCAGTGTCCAAGTCGTGGGGGCCCCGGGGGTCACCGGCCCGACCTCCTTGCAGATCAGCGGGCCGCTGTTGTTGCAGTTGCCTTCGCTGGGCGGTCTGGCCATCCCCAACGGCACGCAATTCACGTTGACCAACAACGGCGTGACGCAAACGTTCGAGTACAACCTGTCGTTCACCAACCCGCTCGACCCCACGGCGGTGTTGATCCCCTATAACCAGAACGATCTGGCGGCGGATGTGGCGAGCACGACCGCGTTGGCGATCACCAACGCGGGATTGGGGATCGATGCGACCGCCTTGGCGAGCGCGCCCGGGACGATCGATTTGGGAGGGCTTGACGCCTCGCAGGTCGACGCCGCGGGAACGCCTTTGACGGTGCGGCGGGGAACGGTCTCCGATGGCGAACAGATTACGATCACGCAGCAAGGGACGACGCTGACGTTCGAATTCGACAACGTGGTCGACGGCGGCGGCGTCACCCCCGGTGCGATCCCGGTCCCCTTCCAGCAGACGGGGACGCTGAACGATGTCGCCCTGGCGCTCGCCGCAGCGATCAACAACAACCGCGGCAGTGTGGTGTTGAATGCGGTGGCCGAAGGCAACGGCACGGTCCGTTTGAACGACGTGCCCGGGACCACCACCAATGCGGCCAACGCCGCTTCGGTGACGGTTTCTGGCGTGCCGGGAGGCGCGATCGAGGTCCGCTACGATCGCTCGTTCACCTCGGAGCAGATGAAGCAGGCCTTGTTACAGGCGCTCAACGGGGTGAACCTGCCAGGCCAAGCGGCCTTCACCACGCTGTCGGCCAGCGACCGCGGAGGCGACACGATCTTCGTCGAGAGTGCGACGGCGATCGGCCCCGATATCGATAATTTCTTCCTGCGAGGGATTGCCGACGCTTCGCAGAACCTGTTGCGACCGAATCGCGACGACAATTCGACGCAGTTCAACATCTTGTTGCCGACCGTGGGGCTCGACTTCGGCGATGCGCCCGATCCGCTGGGCGGGGTGCGGGGACGCTACCCGACGTTGTTCGATGTGGATGGGGCCCGCCACGTGATCGGCGCTGGGCCGCTGCTGGGTCACTTGATCGACGCGGATCCCGATGGGCAACCGACTCCGGGGGCCGATGGTGACGACACCGCGGTTGAGGTGATCGACATGCCGACGGCGGGTCCGACCTTCACCGCGACAGACCTTTCCGGTGAGCTGGAAATCGTGATCTCCTCGGCTCCGGTCGACGGCGAAACGATCACGCTCGATACCGGCTTGGCACGGGCGACCTTCGAATTCGACAGCGATGGCTTGTTCGATGAAGACCACTTCGCGGTGGCGATGCTCCCCGGCGAATCGCCGGCCGACGCGTTCGTTCGGGCGGTGGCCGAGAGCCCCCTGCAGCCGGCCGGGACCGAAGCTTCTGGAAACCTGGTTCGCTTCATCGTGGACGACGAAGATGGGGTGGTCTTCCGCTCGGCCAACAATCCGGGAGGCGTCTTCAACAAGAACTTCTTCACGCCGATCGATGTCACCCTCACCGGTACGGGCGTCTTGGAAGCGTGGATCGACTTCAACGGCGACGGCGACTGGACCGACCCGGGTGAGCAGATCATCGACCGGACAACGCCGGGCGCCGTCTTTGCCAACGCCGACGGCAGCGCGCCGACGACTTTCCAGGTGGCGGTCCCCGCGACGGCCCCGACGCTGACTTCGCCGCTCGATACGTACGCCCGCTTCCGCGTCAGCCGCGATGGCGGACTGTCGGCCACCGGGCTGGCGCTCAGCGGGGAAGTCGAGGATTACCGCGTGCGGGTCCTGCCAGGCAATCCGCCCAGCGTCGATCCGCCGGGCACCGTCGATGGCAACCAGGAAAAACTGTATACCGTCTTGGAAGGTTCGACGTTGCAGGCCTTCGATGCGGATGGGGGGCTGACGCCCAATGTCAACGATAACGGCATCCTGTTCGATATCGTCGATCCCGATGCCGATCCGATCCGCGTCGTCGCTGACGATGTCGGCAGCCGGCGGCTGGAAAACGCTGACGGCAACGGGGGCTTACTGACGGTCGCTGCCGATGGCACCTTTAGCTTCATCCCCGATGCGGCAACCGACGATGTCGATTTCTTCGGCGATCTGACCTTCGAAGTGCGGGTGACCGACGTCCGGCAGGCCGGCCAGGAAGATCAACAGCTGGTCAGCCCCAATCCGGTGACGGTCACGATCCGTGTCGAACCGGTGAACGATCCGCCGGTCCCGGTCTCCGGCTCGGCACCGACGATCACCAAGTCCCTGGTCGAAGACGAAGAGCTGGTCCTGGGGCCCGCAACACTGATCGATGGGGTGTTCCTGCCGGGGCCGCCCAACGAAATGCAATCGATGTTTGTCGAGAGCGTCGGGTTCCGGACGAACCCGGGCGACCCGCTGGTTCCGTTCCAATCGCGGGAAGGTGGCAGCCTGCAGATCCTTGCCGACGGACGCGTCCGTTACACGCCGCCAGCGGACTACAACGGAGCGGCGGGCGATCTCTTCGTGTACACCGTCGCGGATCTCCCGACGGGGGCGGGCGAAGTCTCGCAGACCTCGACCGTCGACGCCACGGTGACGATCAGCTTCACCGCGGAGAATGATCCGCCGCTGGTGGCCGACGATACCTACAGCGCGGCTGAGGACAGCTCGTTCACGATTCCGCTGGAGGGGACTGCTGGCGGCGGTCAAGCGGTCGATGGGATCCTGTCCAACGATCTGCCGGGACCGGTCGACGAAGTCAACGACGGCCAGACGGTTTCGCTGGTGACGCAAGCCAATGGCGTCGATCTCTTCCCGTTGACCACCGATCTCGGTGGGACCGTGACGTACGACCCTGCCGGTGGCGGTTCGCTGACCTACATCCCGCGAGCCAACTTCTCGGGCAACGATCGCTTCGAATATCAGGTCGTCGACAGCTTGGGAGCGACCGCGACGGGCACCGTCTTCCTGAATGTCAGCGGCGATAACGATGCGGCGGATTTCATCGGGGTCGCCGGCCAGCCCGGCGTCTCTTCGATCAGTCTGACCGAAAGCAAGGAAACGGCGACGGATTTTAACTACGATCTGGGGGCCTGGTTCTCCGATCCCGAAGGCGACGATTTGATCTTCGAAGTCGTCAGCGACGATCCCAGCATTGCCGCGGTGCAGGTCAACGGCAACGAGCTGACGTTGACGCTGCCGCCGTTCAGCTTTGGCGAGACCGAGCTGACCGTGCGGGCGATCAACGCTCCGATGACCCCCGGAGGACCCAACGGCCCGGTCACCGAGGTGATCATTCCGGTCACGGTGAACGACACGCCCGATCCCCCGGTGGTGACCGGCACGCTCGATCCGCTGGTGGGGGCCGAGGACAACGAGTTCGCGTCGGTCTCCGGGGCGGTCGATCTGCAGAATGTGGATCTCTCGACGGTCTTCAGCGACCCCGATCAGACGCAGCTGAACTACCGGGTGATCAGCCCCACCAGCTTTGCCGGATCGCCGCTGATCGAATCGATCGTCTTCCCCTCCGGTACTGATCGGATGCAGATCAACCTGCGGCCGAACGCTTCGGGATCGGCGGAGTTGACCATCGGTGCGAGCGATGGATCGTTCGAAGTGACCGATACCTTCCTGCTGGACGTGGCCTCGGTGGAAGACACGCCGACCGGTGTGGCCGACGCCTACTCGGTGCCGCTGGGCGGGCGGTTGTCAGTGCTCGATCCGGCCAACGGCTTGTTGGCCAACGACAGCGATCCCGATGGAGACAACTTCGCCATCGACGTGAACGAGATCCAGGGTCCCAGCCGGGGCACGCTGACGGTCAACCCCGATGGCACCTTCGTCTACGTCAATACCCAGCCGGGACAGGTCGGCGACACCGACCAGTTCAGCTATCGCCTCCGCGATCCGTCGGGGCTGAGCAATCCGATCACCGTCACGTTGAATCTGGTGCGTTCGCAGTACCAGAACCCGTTGCCCGGGTTGCAGGCAGACGTGACGGCGGACGGCTTCGTCACCCCGATCGATGCCTTGCGGGTCATCAATATCTTCAACCAGACCGGCCAGTTATCGATCCCCGTCAGCGAGCTGACCAGCACGCCGCCCGATTTCTACGACGTGGACGGCAACGGCGTGGTGCAGCCAGCTGATGCGTTGGGCGTGATCAACGTGTTGAACCAGCGCTCCCGCCCGGGTGGGGAGGGCGAAGCGACCACGGTCGATCCGCGGGTGGCGACCACGCTCAGCTACGCGGCGATCGATCCGGTCAACCTGCCGCAAACCAACCGCGCCTTGCCGCTCGGCGATGCCGTGTCGCTCGGCGAGGCGGCGTTGCAGGCCGAGGGAGAGGGCACGCCAGGGAACGCAGCGAATGGTTGGCAGGCCGGTTTCGCGGTGGTCGACAATCGCGTCGATTCGGCGGTGGAAACGGCCCTTGAGGCGTTCGAAAAGAAGACGACGGGCGAGGAAAGCGATAAAGCGACCGATCGCGCGTTGTTCGAGCTATTTGACGAGATTACTCTGGACTGACTTCAATTCGTGGGCTAGCGGAGCCAAATGATTGCAGTTTTTGCAGTTTGGCGGTTTCCTGGAGCCGAAGTGATTTTTTTGCGAGTGGAAGCTGGCGACGGAACGCTTTTCACTCGCCTTGGTATAGCTGATGAGCTGGTGGGATCCGCCCGCCAGGTCACCCCCTGATGCGACCTATCCGATAAAAGGTTTGCCAATATGGCCCGACGTCGATTTCCCTCGTCCCGGCTTCCCAAACGTAACCGCCTGCGCGAACAGATTCGCCTGGGCAGCCGGCGACTCCGCCACGAGTCGCTGGAACGACGTGAATTGCTGGCGGGGCCCGAACTGTTGGCGATCCGTCCCGACGCCAGTGCCTTGCTGCAGGAGCAAGCCACCTTGGACGTCGCCCCGCGAGAGTTCAATCTGTTGTTTCAGGGGGGGGCCGACATCGATGAGTCGACCGTCGATAACAACAGCGTTCGGCTGGTCCGCAGCGGGGGGGACGGGACCTTTGGCGACGGCAACGAAGTCGACGTGTCGCTCGGCTACGTGGGGTTTGTCGATCCCGGGGACACCGATCCGGCGAACCTGCAGCGGATCGTGGTGCGGCCGGCTAGTTCGGCGGCTGCCAACGCGACCGATCCCAGCGTCGCCTTCCCCGACGATACCTACCAGCTGCAGATCCTGGGCAGCGGCGCCGCGCCGCTGGCCAATCTCGCGGGGGAGGCCTTTAATGACGGCACGGATTACGCACGTACCTTCCGGCTCGATCGCGGCGCCCAGGTCGTGTCGATCGTGCCTCAGCCGGTCAGTCGCAATACGCAGCAGATCGTCTTCAATGGCGGCGTCTCGGGGGGGACCTATCAGCTGACGTTCCGAGGCGAAACGACCGGGCCGATCGCCTGGGACGCTCCGGCAGCGGCCGTGCAGGGCGAATTGGAAGCGCTGCCCGGCGACGTGATTCGTCCCGGCGATATCCGCGTGACGGCCGGCCTGGACGTGATTTTCCAGGGTCACTACGCCGGCGAACAGGTGCCGCTGATCGCCGCCGACGGGGGCGGACTGAATCAAGGGGAAGTCAATGTTGTGCGGAGCGCGGCGCTGAGCCAAGCTTCGGATCAGATCGTCGTCTACTTTGACGAGCAACCGCTCGATCCGGTCGCGGCGACCGACCCCAGCTTTTACCGGTTGGTCGACAACGAGGCGACGCTCGGAAGCGAGGACGATCAGACCCTGCTTCCCGCCTTGGTCACGTACGATCCCGAAAACCATAGCGCGGTGCTGACTTTCGCGGGCTCCCTGCCCGAGGGGAATTACCGTCTGGACATCGGCGCATCGGATGAAGCGAATGACACCGCTTCGACCGCCTTGCAAGTGGGCACGTTGTTCGACGGAAACCGGTTCGTCGACAACGGGTTTCTGGGGGATCGGGGTGGGGTCCATGATGACGCCAGTGATCTCGATCTCTACGAGGTCCAGTTGGCGGCCAGTTCCAACATCGACGTCGTTTTGACGCCGCATCAATCGACGGTGGATTTGAGCATCCGGCTGCTCGATGCGAGTCTCAATGAAGTCCCCTCGACGGTCACGACCGGGGGCGTCGGCAATCCCGATACATTGTCGCTGGGCTCGGTGCCGGCCGATGGCCGGTACTTTTTGGAGGTGTCGAGCGCCAATGGCGGAACCGGTTCCTACGCCATCGATGTGAATGTCACCGGCAACGCGATCTCGCTGGCGGACGATAACACCACCGTTACGGACGCGACCGAGCTGGGGATCCTGGGCGCGGCAGGGGTTGCCTTGACGGCGCAGATCGAGCCCCAACCGATCGCGCTGCCGCCCTATCCCGGTGGGAACGACGAGCCAGGACACCGGCAAATCCAGGCGGAAACCCACATCTCCGCCGTGGGGACGACCCCCAGGGTCCCGGCGGGCATCTCGACGGTCAGCTACCATTTCCCCGACAACCTGGGGACCGATCCGTTCGGAAATCCCTACCAGAACCTGATCACCGAGGAAGAGAAGCAGATCGTCCGCTCGATCTTCGAAATCTACGCCTCGGTTTCGGGCTATGAATTTGTCGAGACGGCCAGTTCGGGGCGGATCATCGCCAAGGGGGACCTCCGCGCCTTCGATGCCGGCATCGGCCCCAACTCGGGTGTCGCCGGTTTGGGCGGACCAGGGGGTGTGCTGATCAACGCCGCGCTCTACAGCCAAGCGACGCGAGAATTCGGCGACGGCTTCACCGATGTCACCTTCCACGAAATCGGCCACTCGATCGGTCTGGGACACTCTTACGAACTCCCCTCGGTGCAAGGTTCCGGAGTCCCCAACGACGTGTTGCCGGGCGACCATGACATCGTGCACCTGCAGCGGATCGCGACGCCCAACAGCACCGATATCGACCTGCATCGCTTTGAGGTGACTTCCCGAGGCCGTTTGACCGCGGAAACCGTCGCCGAACGACTCAGCGACGAAGGTCGGCAAAGCAGTCTGCTCGACACGATGCTGAAGCTGTATCGGGAAACGCCCACCGGCGAGATCGAACTGGTCGCCTCGAACGATAATTACTTCGGCAACGATTCGTTCCTCGAGCTCACGCTCGAGCCGGGAACGTACTTCCTCGGGGTCAGCAGCACGGGCAACGACGCGTACGATCCGCAGGTGGAAGATTCCGGATTCGGAGGAACGACCGACGGGGTCTACGATCTGCGAATCGCTTTTGCAGCCGAACGCGAAGGCGCGCTGGTCGATACCGACGGGACCGCCTTCGATGGGGATGCCGATGGCGTCCCCGGAGGCGTGCACCGATTCTGGTTCCAGTCGAGCGACGCGACGATCTTCGTCGACAAACTGAACGATTCCACGGCCAACGTCGTCGACGGCGATGGCTCGCTGGCGGATCCGTATGACACCGTGGATTACGCGTTGCGGCAAGCGGGTCAGCGGATCGTCGTTCCCGACGATGCCCTGCAGACGATCGAAAACGGGGATCAATTCACCGTCAACGATGGCTTGAACGCGGTGACGTTTGAATTCCAACGAGGCGGGGTCGCGACGCCCGGTACGTACTTGGTCGACATCGCCGCGGCCGCTTCCGCCGCGGACGTGGCGGCGGAGATCGACGCCGCGGTCGACGCCGCGAAAACCGCGTCCGCGCTGGACGCGGCGGTGACGGCCACGCTCGACGGAGCGACGCTCCAGCTGGCCCAACTCGATAACCTCGACCTATCCAGCACCAGCGCGCTGTTGAATGCGCCCAACCTGGTGCGGATTGTCGGCAATGCCGGCCCCGACCAGGATTTGGGAACGTTGGCCGACAACGAGCCTTACCTGATCGGTTTCGATACTTCGGGCGATGCCCTGCCGGACGGGGCCGAGTTCCTCGTCCCGCAAGGGGTGACGACGATGATCGCCGCCGGGACGCTGATGAAGCTCCGCAAGGCGAACCTCGATGCCGGGACCTCGTCGGCCAACATCAGTCGCAGCCACGGGGCGATCCAGTTGCTCGGCACCCCGCTCGACCCGGTCGTGATGCGTTCCTATCACAACGATGCGGTCGGGGGGGACAGCGATGGCGTGGGCGGACAAGTGCGGTCGGGCGATTTTGGCGGGATCGTGTTCCGGGAAGATTCGGACCTGGAAGGTCAAGGCGTCTTCCTGAATTACGTGAACCACGCCGATATCAACAACGGGGGTGGCAAGGTCGCCATCGATTCGCAGGAGTTTGTCTTTTCTCCGATTCACATCGACAAGGCGCGGCCGACGGTCAGCTTCAACACGATCGCGAACAGTGCGGCCGGGGCGATGTCGGCCAACCCGGATAGCTTTGACGATTCGCTGGGCCGCATCGGTCCCGATATTCAGGGGAACTTCCTAAGCGACAACACGATCGATGGGCTGTTCATTCGGATCGAGACGGAGCTGGGCTCGCGGGTCGAAAAACTGACCGTGCCAGGCCGGTTCGATGACGCCGATGTGACCCACGTGTTGACCGAAAACCTGCAAATCGATGGCCAGCCCGGCGGTCCGATTCGTCAGGGGTTCCAGCTGGTTGGGCGCTCGGCGGGACGTTTGGTCGTCGACCCCGGCGTGGTCTTGAAACTGAGCGATGCGCGGATTGAAGCCGAACGAGGCTCCTCATCGCTGATCGCGGAGGGGACGCCCAACCGTCCGGTGATCTTCACCTCGATCAACGATGACCGCTTCGGCGGCAGCGGCTCCTTCGATAACAATGGGAACGGATTCTCTCAGGGAGCGGCGGGCGACTGGTCGGGGATCATCCTCAATCACACGTCTTCGGCCAGCATCGACCACGCCGTGATCACGTTCGGCGGCGGCGATTCGCCGATCGAAGGCGATTCGCGCAATTTTAATGCGATCGAGGTCCATCAGGCCGATTTGCGGCTGACCAACAGCTTGCTGCAAGATAACGCCGGCGGGAATGCTGCGGGGACGCGCCAAGGCCGGGGCAACAATCAAGACGCCACGATCTACGTGCGTGGTTCCCAGCCGGTGATCATCAATAACATTTTTCAGGGCAATCAAGGGCCGGTCCTGAACCTGAATGCCAATGCCTTGAAGTTCACCGGCCTAAGCGATCCGGGGCGGAGTACCGGCAGTGCGGAAGTCTTCTCGCAGTTTGCGGATAACCATGGTCCGCTGGTGCGGCTGAACCGCTTGGGTGGCAATGACATCAACGGGATGTTGGTGCGGGGAGAAACCCTGACCACCGAAACGATCTGGGATGACACCGACATCGTACATGTGCTCGGCAACGAGATCGTGGTCGGAAACCACCACACCTTCAGCGGCCTGCGGTTGCAGAGCAGCAAGTCCGAAAGTCTGGTCGTCAAGCTGGCGGGCAACAACGCGGGCATGACCGCCAGCGGGGATCCGCTGGACATCGACGATCGGATCGGCGGGACGGTGCATGTGCTGGGAACCGTCGGTCATCCAGTGGTGTTGACCCACCTGGCTGACGATTCGGTCGGTGCCGGTTTGACGCCCGCAGGCCTGGTGATGCTTGATACCAACGGGGATGGTACCAGCAGTGGGGTTCCCGGCGGTTGGCGAGGGATGCGGTTCGACGAGTTCAGCAATGACCGCAACGTGGCGATCGTCCGCGAACTGGAAAGCCCGCTGACCGAAGGCAACGACGTCAACCGCTCGACCACGACGGCCCAGTTCCTGGGGACCTTGGCACCGGATCAGAAGAGCGGCGACGAAAACCGCCGGCTGGGCTTCGAGGTCAAAGGCTTTGTCAGCCCGGACGATACGGAAGATGTGGATGTCTACAGCTTCCGTGGCACCGCCGGCACCGAGGTCTGGCTCGATGCGGACCGCACCGACCCGACGCTCGACCTTGTGATCGAAGTCATCAACGCCACGGGGACGGTCCTCGCGCGGTCGATCTCGGTCGGGGCGGCCAATAACCTGAACACCCTGCCGCTGCGAAAGGAATTGCTCGAGGGGGGCGATTTCTACACCCAGAACTTCCGCGATCCCGGCTTCCGCTATACCCTGCCAGGGAATCCCGGCGATGAGGGGACCTACTTTGTCAGGGTCCGCAGCAACCCGGTTTCGGCACCGTCCATCGCCCACTTGAACGGCGAGAGCAGTGGCGAGTACCAGTTGCAGGTCCGTCAACAGCAGAAGGACGAGTTTCCCGGATCGACCGTTCGTTTCGCCGATATCCGCTTTGCCCAGACCGGGATCGACATCCGCGGCTTGCCGGCCCATTCGCCGCTGATCGCAGAAGCGGGTGAGCCGAACAACGAGGTGAATTCAAACAACGTCGCCGAGAGCCCCACGCAGTTGGTCAACCTGCTGCAGAGCGACATGGCCGCGCTGGGGATCGCTGGAGACTTGCGGACCGACACCGATGTCGACTGGTACGAGTTCCAGCTCGATCATTCCGACATCCAGTTCATCCCGGGCGTCAACGATGGGGCGGGGACGGCCAGCCTGGTCTTCGATCTCGATTACGCCGACGGCGCGGTCCGGGCCGACAGCACGATCGCGGTCTACGACGCAAACCAAGAACTGGTCTTTGTCGGTCGTGAATCGAACGTCGAGGACGATCAACCGGGTGTCGGTCAGGGCCCCGATATCGATGACCTCAGTCGTGGATCGTTGGGGAACAAGGATCCGTTCATCGGGCCGGTGCATTTTACCGTCGGCTACGAAAACGGGGGGGCTGGGATCGGCCCCGACCAACTGACCTACTACGTCGCGGTGATGTCGAATCGCTCGCTGCCGCTCCCCGCTTCCCAGACCTTGGTTGCCTATCCGGTCACCAACGATGCCAACCAAAGCGATCCGGCGGACGATGTGGCGATGTTGACTCGGCTGGAACCGATCAACTCGTTGACGCGAGTGGTGGAGGACCACATCGGTTTCCAAGGCTATCGTTCGTACGGCCAACAGATCGATCCGCAAACCGATGGGATCTTCGACATCTCCAGCAGCATTGCGTTGGAGAATTACGTGCGTCCCTTCTCGCTGCAGGATGTCGTGCTGTATGCCGCGACCGATTCGGCATTCGGAGACGATGGGGACCGCTTGTATACCGTCGATCCGTTCGCCGGCGGACAGTACCTGACGCGGGTGACCGGCGACAACTGGTTGGTCAACGGCCAGAACGATCTGCAAGACATCGTGATGCGGTCGGACGGCCGGTTGTACGGCTACCAACGCCTGAATAACAACACCGGTTCGGTCGGGGCTTTGGTCGAGATCGACCCGGAGACCGGCGGCACGACGGTGGTCGGCAACGACAATATCCTGGGACGCAACCCGACGCCAAACATCCGGAACCTGGCCAACGACATCGACAACCGGGCCGAGCAGTTCACGACGTCCGATGAAGTCGACGCGCTCGCCTTTGAACGCCTGGGGACGACGGGCGTGGCTGACGCACCGGTCCCGGAATACGACCTCTATTACTCGGTCCGCGAATCGAACAACGCGTCGAAGCTCTATCGAGCCCGGCCCAATGGGGACGCCACGGCCGCCGAGCCAGCCAATGGCAACCAGGAATACGGCTTCCTCGGCGACATCCAGCCAATAGGTGTGACGTTTGCGTCCTACATCATCAACGTTGTTGATAATAGCGATCCGGCGAACCTCACGCGGATTCGGGTCGAATCGAAAATCCCTGGGACCGCCGGGAACGCCATCGCGTTGAACATCACGCGACCGAACAACAACAACGCCAACGTCACCAGCGTGTCGGGGACGACGATCAATTTGCAGATCGGGGGCACCGGCGGGCCTCCTCCGACCAACGGGCCGTCGGCGGCGGCGATCGTCAACGCGATCAACAACGACGAGGATGCGCGCCGACTGGTGACCGCCGTGATCGTCGGCGGGAATGCGAACAATCAGGGGGATGGCAACGACGGAACGGCTGCCGCCTCTGTAACCAGTGGTGTTCGAGTATTAAGCGGCGGGTCCGATGACAACATTGTCGCGCCTTTGAATGGCCGGGTCACGGGTCTCTCCTTTGGCGACTATTTCAGCAACAGCAATCTGTTCGGGGTGACCTCCGCGGGGGAAGTCCTGGAAATCAACGAGAACACCGGGGACGTACTGAAGCGGCTCGAC
>CAYNVI010000053.1:0-11391 GCA_964400585.1 uncultured Pirellulaceae bacterium
TCCGCCGAAGCGAACTGAACAAACACGGGGAAACGGCGAAGGACAACGGCGGGTCGGAAAGCTACACGCGGGCCTGCGCCTGAGCGCGGCCGGTGACAAGCCGTCTCGGTGACAGGCTGTCTCGGCGGGCGCCGCACGCAGCGAACTGCCGGACCTTTCACCCCGCTACCCTTCCACCAGCTATCAAAACTCGCCAGGACAGCCCGGGCGTGTTGGAAGCTGTTTGATGTCAACGCAAAGACGAGCAGTCAGGGCGATTTTCCCCCGCTATGCCGATTTCTCGCTGGCCGGTTTCTCCATCGAAGCTGTGGCCATCTGCTGGAGCTTGTCGTTTACTTGCGTTTCATCGAGCAAAATTTCTTTAAAATCTCTCGGCTTTCCGCGTCAACGACCGCTTCGGCGAGGTTGCGGAGGCAGCCATACTTGGCGATCTCGTACTGCTGGAGCGATTGAGCTTCCATGTTCAGGGCCGTATCCCGGACCTTGTAAGGGCCGTGTGCCGCGGTGGCGAGCATCGCGTCGGCCACCAACCCTTCCATCGCTTGGCAAGCGATCCGTTTGGCCCGCTCAGTGCTGGATCGAGGTCGACGGTGGTTTGGATTGCAGATCATTGCGCTGACTCAGCGGCCGTTCTTCCTTCGGCGTCGAAGCCTCGAATTGGTTTCGCTGCTGGTAAGCCTTTTCGATTTTCGTGGCGAAGGCGGTCAGCTGTTCGGGGTGGTGCATCGCCGCCTCCTGATCGAGCTCTTTGACCCGTTCTTCGAGTTGGGTTTTCAGCGGGGACTTGCCCTGGTTGTGCCGTTCCCACCCGTTCGTCACCAGGGCTTGCACCAGCGCGTCGACGCGATCTTGGTTCAACGTGATCTTCTCCCGCAACGCATCGCGGCACAATTCGGCTAGCGCCTGCAGAATATCGTTGATCGGACGGGGTTTTTCAGACATGGGATCTCCATAGGGTCAGGTTTTTCAGGGCAAGAGCCCCCTGCGATCCTCGCACAGGAAGTGCTCTTGCCGCTCCTCCAATCATACAACGCAACCACGCCAACGAGGAACCTCGTACGCGGCGGGACCTTGTACACAATGACACTTGAGGAATGGTTGCAATCGCCATACCAGTCGGCGGAGCGTGCGGCCGCTCGTGCCGCCTTTCCCCGGGGCCGTACCGGCACGTTCGATCCACGATCCTGCGCCCCCCTCCGTTAGGCGAGGCCCCAGCGGCGGCGGAGGAACCATTCGCTCGCCAACAGCGCGACAAAGGTGGCGAGCAGCAGCCAGCCGCTGAGCGGATCGTTCCCCAACCGTTTCCGTTCGATCACCGGAGTCACCGCGTCCTGCCGATTTTGACGGATCGTTTCGAGCAGCCCGTCGACCTGATCGGGGGTGTAGACGCGGCCTCCTGCCGTCGCGGTCAGCGAAGCGAGTTGCCCCAGCATCGCGGGATCGGCCAACGGACGCGCCCGCTCGCGGTCATTGTCGACCACCTGGAAGGCCCGACGATCGGGGCGTGGCGGGTCCGGCCCCTCCTGGGTCGCGTACCCTCGCAGTTCGTACAGGCCTGGGGGAAGCGAGGGCAGGGTCCCGCCGACGACCAGCTCGCCGGCGGCCGAGGGTTGCCGGGTCACGGTCAACGGCGTCTTGGTTCCCTCGGGACCGATCACTTCGGCCGCCAAGTTATTGGCGGCCGAGTCGCTGTCGCCTCCACTCCACCGCACGCGGAAAGCGGGAGCCTGCTCGCGGGCGAATCGTCGGCTGTCGAGTTCGACCTCCAGCGCTTCGTCGCTGAGACCTTCGCGGGAGAGCAACCACAGCATCAGCTGTCGCCAGAAGCGGCGATGGGCGTCACTCGCCCCCTGACGCCACCACTGCCAAGTACTGTCGCCGGCCATCACCGCGACCCTGCCGCCCCCATACTCGCCGATCACCAGCAGCGGATCCTGATCAGGCGATTCCAACAGGACCTGGACCCCCGGGGCGACTTTCAGATCGGCCAACCGATTGGCCCCCAGCAGGGGTTTGAGCCGCTCCCAGGTAGCCTGCGAGGTGGCCGGGTCGCCGAGGGTGGTGATCGGATGCCGGCGGGGAACCTGGATCGGGATCGGGCCGGTCAGCATCGCCGCTTCGGGGGGAGGCTCAGCGAGCGAACGACGCCAGGCGGGCTCCATTTCGATCGGCAAGACCTCGGCCAACGGCGATTCGGCATAACCTCCCACGCTCAACGTTTGCAGCCCGCCCAGCATCAACAGGCTGGCCCCTTCATCGATCCGTTCTCGCAGTTGACGCAGCTGCGCTTGCCCCAGCGCGCGGGCGTCGAGGTCGCCGAGGACGAAGACGTCGAAGGCCCCGGGGTCGAACGCTCGCGTGAGCTCGATGGGCCAGCCGCCCGCGGTATCGCGTCCGATCCAGCGGAAGACCAATTCCAAGTCGGGAAAGCGGCGGAGCGCCCGCCGGAGGAACGTCTGCTCCTGACGGAGTTCCCCTTCCACGTACAGGATCCGGCCGCCCCCTTCGCGCACGTCCAGGAAGGCGACCTGGCGGTTGTTGGTGGTGATCGTTTCCCCCGCTTGTTCCTCCGCCGTCACCTCCAACCGGTAACGCCCGGGCGGGGGTGCGACCAACGGGAAGACCAACTGCTGGCTGTCGCTGGCGATGCGGGGGACGACGGTGCGGCGGGTGAGAATCTCGGCAGCCTGCGGAGCGGCGTCTTCGGCCGCCTCGATCAACCGCACCTCCACCGGCAGTTCGGTGCCCACCAGCGACCGCGTTCGCACGGTGGCCGAAACTTCAAAGGTATTGCCGCTGAAGACGCGAAAGCTTGCGGGGACCTCCTCGATCGCCACGTCGCGTGAGATGCCCCCGTCGCCAGGCGGCCCGATCGGGACCGTCCAGAGCGGGACTTCCAGGGCCGCCAAGGTGCGTGCCGTCTGCTGGGCGCCCGGCCCGCTGACTTCGGCCGTTTGGGTGCCGTCGCCGAGCAAGATCACTCCCGCCAAAGGACGCCCCGCAGCGGCTCCGATCGCCCCCCGCAAGGCGGCGGCCAGGTTGGTTTCGTCTCCCTCGGGAACTTGCTGCGTCCAAGCGTCAACCTCCTCCAGCGGCAGCGGTTGCGGCTGGCCGGCATAGCCCAGGACGACCACATCGAGCGTTTCGTCGCGGGCATCGGTCAGGGCGGGGGCGAGGCTTTGCCAAACTTGCTGCTGCACCGTGGCCCGGTCCTGACCGTCGCCGGCCGGCAAGGTCATGCTGCGGGAACCATCCAGCAGCACGGCCAAGGTCGCCGGCGCCGGACGATTGTCGGTGAACACGAGGGAGGGGCGCAGGACCCCGGCCAGCAGCGTCAGCGCCGCGGCGATCCGCAGCCCCACCAGCCACCGCCACCGAGCGGCTGTCAGTTTGTCCGCGGGGGGCCCGAGGGCGACGATCGCCACCAGGAAGACCACCACCAAGGCGACGATCAACAGCGGCGATTCGTAAATGGGCTGGAATGCGAAGCGAGTCATGCTTGCTTGAGACGCCTCCAAGGCGGCCAGCGAGAGGCGGCGGGCGACCCTCCCTTTGCAGGCGATCGCTCCGCCGCGTAAAAGCGGTTGCTAAAGATCTGTTCGATCAGGAAGCAAGCCAAGACCAACAGCATTGCCTGCGAGTAGAGCGGGCGACCGGACGCTTGCGCCGCGTCGGCGACGGCGATCTCTTCGCGCTGGCGGGCCAGCGTAAAGTTTCCTGCGCCGAAGACGTCCTCCAAGACGGCCGCTTCGATCCGTTCCAGGGACGTTGCCGCGGTCGGCAGGTTGGCGGAGAAACCGGCGGTCGCCCCGGCTCCCCGCAGCCAGTAGTTGCCGGCCGTCTCGATCACGCCGGGGACGACGGTCGGGCCGTCGGCAGGGACCGGGGTGGGCGGCAAGGCGGGAGAAAACATTTGCAACCGGGAGGGCCAAGCATTGGGCTCGGAAGCCTGCGGCGAGGGTTCGTTCGCCAACAGGGTCAACGCGACCGCCTCCCCGACCTGGACGTTCGCGGCGTCGCTGTCGCGTCCGGCGAGGTATTCGAACAATTGCTGGACATAGATAAAGGCGGGCCAGGCGTCGCTGCCGCTGAACAGGTCGTTCCACTGATCGGCGGGGGGACGGAGCGCCGGCAAGGGCGTCGTCATCGTCAACACACTCCCTTGCCCCAGCGGCCATTCCAGCAGCCCGCCGTGAAACGTCCCCGCATAGCGGGCCAAGATCCGTTCGTCGCGACGCGGCTCCATCTGCCAGTAGCGGCGGACGGGAAAGTCGCTCCAAGGGACGCCCCCCGGCAGCGCGGCGAGTTCCGCGAACACCGGATGATCGGGGCTGGCCACTTCCCAGAAGCTGCCCGGCGGAGGGACCCGCCAGATCCGCAACGGTTTCCCCCACAGACTTCCCGACGGGGCGGTCTCCGCCCGGGCATCCCCGCCGTCCGCCTCGGCGGATCCGGGCCCCGCAGACGATCCGGGCACCGCCGCTGCCGGGACCGGCAGCCGCGGACCGAGCGCGATGAACAGCCGCCCGCCCGCTTGCACCCATTCCCGCAGCGTCGTCTCGAGCGATGCGGCCAGCCCCGCGGGATCGAGCAGCGCGATCGCCTCTTGGTTGGCGATCGCTGTGGAAGTCAGCTCGGCATACGGAATCCGTTCGATCCGGTATTCCCCGCGAGGATCCTCGAGTTCGAAGTAAGGCGAAAGGGCTTGCCCCAGCACGCGCATCTCCGCGGGCTCCTCCCCCACCAACAGCAAGGAAGCAGGGGGACGGACCGTGACCGTCAGGTAACGGACGTCGTCGACCGCCAACGGATCCGAACCCAACAACCGCACCTGCGCGTGATGGACCCCGATATCGAGCGGGGGAAGCGTGAGATAAAGCTGTGCGGGGGAGCCGCTGCGGACTTCGGTCAACGTTCGATCGACCGCCCGCAGCGGGGGCAGGACCAACTCGCCATCCCGAAAGACCGGCAGCCCGGGGGAAGCTTCAAAGAGCCGCAATTCGGCCGCGACCGATCGGCTGCCCGCCCCGGCGGCGACGTGCAGATCGACGTCCAACGGGACCGACACGTCGCGGGCCGGAGACGCGTCGGCGAGGGTCATGTTGCCCAGCCAGCGGTTCGACTGGTCTTCCCCGCCGACGTCGATGACCTGGACCGCTACGGGGGGCTCTTCGGCCAGCAGGGGAGGCAACAAGGCGGCCGCGTCGGAACCATCGGTCGGCGTCCAGCTGGCGCGGGTCAGATCGCTGAGCACGAAGACTTTGCGGGCGGGCAGATCGCTGGTCCGCACCAAGCGGATCGCCGCCTCGACGCGTTCGGAAAGCGGACGCGTGGCCTGCCGTGGCGCCAGCTTTTCCACGCTCCGAAGCGCCGTCCGGCGGTCGAGCGAGAAGCTTGCCGGACGGGGGGAACGATCGAGCACGGCGAGGCGACTGCCGGGGGGATAGCGGTTCAACAGCCAGCCCCCCATCGCTTGCATCGCGGCCAGCCGAGTCCCCTCGGCCGTGGCGTATCCACTCCGCGGCGAGTTGTCGAACACCAAGGCGACGGCGACCGCTCCCCCTGCCGACTGCGGACGTCCCGGACCGCTGGCCAAGGCGACCGCGGTCCACAACCCGGCGACCAGCAACAGCCCGCCCCCGAGGATGCCCAGCCCCTGGCGCAGGCGCCGCGAAAAATCGCGGCCCAGCGACAACAAGGCGACCAGCCCAAAGCCGATACCGATCAGCGCCAAGGTGCCGATCGTCAACCAGGTCGTCGCCATCTCACGATGGATCTGCGGCTGCGCCAACGCGAAGGCGAGCAAGGCGAGCAGCAACGCGCGGAATGCCAGCAACAGCCAACGCCGGATCCGCAAGCGGCTCCGATGGGTTTCGATCCGCTGGGTCAGGAAGCGGACCGCCGGAAAGACGACGCGCTGCGGCTCGCGGCGCGACAGGAGGTGCAAGACCACCGGCACGGCGGCGGCCACGGCTCCGAAGATCAGGGTGGCATTGAGAAACGACATCGCAGGCGGCGCAATAGCCAGGAGGAGGCGTCAAGCGGAGAAGGCAAGCAAGCAGCCGTTCAGCCTACCCGCTTCTCGTCGCCGAAGGCAGTGGGAGCGAAGCCCGCGGCAACGCCCCCCCGGTCTCAAAAACGACTCTGCCGGCTCAGCAAATATTCGGTCAACGCCTTGTCGAACGGCATGCTGGTATCCATCGGCACGTAGTCGATCCGCAGGTCACTGCATTTGCGGCGATAGGTTTCCCGAAAGGCTTCGAGCTGACCGAGGTATTCCTCGCGGAACGCGGTCGCGTCGACCGGCACTTTTTCCCCGCTTTCCGGATCCTCAAACTCCACCGCCCCCGCATAGGGGAACGAAACCTCGGCTTCGTCGAGGACGTGGAACAGGATCACGTCATGCCCGGCGTGCCGCAATCGCGCCAGCGCCTTCAGGACCGGCTCGGGATCGCCCAACAAATCGCTGCACAGCATCACCAGACTGCGGTGCTTCAGCATCGCGGCCACTTGGGTCAGGCAGGCCGGCAGGTCGGTCGTCCCGTGCGGTTTCAGATTGGTCAGCTGCGCCATCACGGCGGCCAAGTGACCGCGGCGACTGCGGGCCGGCAAACTCGCCTCGACTCGCTCGGAAAAGGTGATCAGCCCGATCGGGTCTTGCTGCATGATCATCAGGTAGCAAAGCGACGCCGCCAGGCAGACCGCGTATTCGAACTTGGTCAGCTCCTGACGAAAGGTGAACCCCATCGATTCACTCAAGTCCATCACCAGATACCCCGTCAGGTTCGTTTCGGATTCAAAACGCTTGACGTAGTACTTGTCGGTTTTCGCGTAGACCAACCAGTCGATGTCTTTCGGATCGTCGCCGCGGTCATACCGCCGGTGCTCACTGAACTGCACCGAAAAGCCGTGGTAGGGGCTGGCGTGCAACCCCTGCAGGAAACCGCGGACGACCATCCGAGCGCGGAGGTCAAGCCGCTTGATTTGATTGATCGCTTCCGGACTGAGGGGACTGGGCGAAGGCATCAGGCGGGCATCGACGGGAGCGACCCGGGGAAGAGGAACAGGTTCGCGGTTTTAGCTGGACAGCGCCACTTTTCGATGCAACCCCCGTTTTTCGCGGTGGGTTATCGATCATTTGAGCGGTTTCGGCGCTAGCCACCGGCACGTCGCGGGAAGGCCGCGGGCTAGCGCCCAATCCGCTCACAAAAAGTGGCGCTGTCCAGTTAGGGCCGCCGTGTGGGGACCCTCCCCAAGAAAAGCAGGCCGGCGATCGAGGGCAAGGTTTCTCGTCCCCGGGGACGCGTTACCATACCAACCTACCACGATGCGGCCTCAGCGACCACGCGGGCCTTGGCAGACGCCCCCTCTTCCACCCGAGCGCGCTCGATTATGACCTCCCCTTCTTCCTCCGCGGCGGCACCGGCAATCATCCAAGTGATCACGACCGTCGGCTCCGAAGCCGACGCCCAACGGCTGGCCGAACATCTGATCGCCCGCAAGCTGGCCGCGTGCGTGCAGATCGATGCGGCGATCCAAAGTGTCTACGAATGGAAAGCGCAAACCTGCCGCGATCCGGAATGGCGGATCGTGATCAAGACCTCCGCGTCCCACTGGGAGGCGGTCGGCCGCGCGGTCGCCGAGGTCCATCCTTACGAATTGCCCGAACTGATCGGTCAGCCGCTGCCGTTGGTCAGCCCGGCGTACCGCGACTGGGTGGCCGCCCAAGTGGTCGGACCAAGTGACCCCTCCTGACCGACATCACCGCGACGCTGCCGTCGCCCTCGCGTCATCCGCTGCCGGCGTCGACGTACCCTCCGGCCGCCACCGCCGGGCCTCGCTGTCACCGCACGCTTTCCCCTCCCCATTCGCTTTTCCCAGGAACCTGCTGATGCTACGTCACACGCTAATCCACCCCCAAATCAATGCGGTGCTGGGAGCCGCCGGGCACCACTCCACCGTGCTGATCGCCGATGGCAATTACCCGGCCGCGACCAAGCGGGGGCCGCGGAGCGAACTCGTTTCGCTGAACCTGATGCCGGGGGTCGTGAACTGCGACCAGGTGCTGCGAGCGGTGCTCTCGGCGATTCCGGTCGAGAAGATCCAGACGATGGAAACCGAATCGAGTGGCCCCTATGCGCTCGCTGGGGACCCTCCCGTCTGGGACGACTACCGCAACACGCTCCGCGCTGCGGGACTGGATCTGGCGCTCGAACCGACCGAGAAGTGGGCGTTTTACGAGGCGGTGACGACGGCCGATCACATCCTCACGATCCAGACGGCCGACCAACAACGCTACGCCAATATCTTGTTGACGATCGGCGTCCGGATGGACGCTTGATCCCCCCCGTCCGAAGCCCACGGCACGCGGTCCAGCTTGCCGCGGGCGACGGCCGCGGCGCCCGCAGCCGCGGCAGGAAAAATTCTTTGCCCGGCTGCCGCGGCAAACGGAATCCGGGCGCTCCTTAAGGGCTCACAACGGGGCTCTCCGGCGCGTTAAAAAAAACCCGATCCCCTTCACGCTTCCCTCACAAATCGACCACGTCACGCTCACAGTCTGGCAGTGGAATAACGCAACTTGCGAGTCCGCAAGGGAGGTGACGGGCGGATGGCTTATCCCTTGGCTGTCCCTCCACCCCCCACGTTATTCCTCTTTTTTTTTCTTCAGGAGTCCTCAGACTGTGTCTCACATGCAATCCCAATTCCGCCCGGCCTCCGCATCTCGGCGGACGGGCTTTACGTTGGTCGAACTGTTGGTCGTGATCGCGATCATCGGCGTCCTGGTCGGGCTGCTGCTGCCCGCCGTACAAGCCGCTCGGGAAGCGGCTCGGCGGATGCAATGCCAGAACAACTTGAAACAGTACGGCCTGGCTCTCCACAACCACATGGACGTCCACGGCACCTTCCCTCCCGGCTGGGTCAACTACGACGAATCGGGGAACCGCCATCAAACCGGTGGCTGGCAACACGGGCAAAACGAAATGGGCTGGCACTGGTTGGCCAACGTGCTTCCCTACATGGAACAACCCGGTCTCTTTGAACAAGTCCAAGAATGCGACCAGGATCTGAAGTCGGGGCATACCTACAATCCTTGCGACCATTGCGAGTGGTTGGGTCCTAATCACCTGGGACGCGACCAACTCCCGTCCTTTTCCCGCTGCCCGACCGCCCCGCGGGTCAGCAAACAGTTCTCCGACGGCAGCTATGGACTGGAAGCACTCGCCAAGGGCAGCAACTACGCAGCCAGTTGGGGAGCCGGGAACATGCTCTCCTGGGAGGACCCCCAGTTACGGGGTGCGTTCGGCACCTACTACACCGACCAGAATGAGATCGTGCCGGGACTCGGTGGCTCGGGAGACCGTTTCCAGAACAACAAGGGGATGGGAAGCAACGACATCCTCGACGGCCTGAGCAACACGATTGCCCTGAGCGAGATCCTGGGGACCGATGGGCGTTCAGTGAATTCGAGCACGGACATCCGCGGGGTCTGGATGTCGCCGGCGATGGGAGCGACGGTCTTCTCCGCGTTCCTCGGTCCCAATAGCGACCAGCAGGACGTAATCGCGGCTTGCGACGAATCGATTCCTGCCGATTCGCCGCTCAGTTGCACCGAGCTGCGGATGGATCCCAACGTCTACGCCGCCGCTCGCAGCTACCACACCGGCGGCGTCAACGTGCTGATGTGCGATGGCTCGGTCCGCTTCCTTTCCGATTCGATCGACCTGCTCAACATTTGGCAACCGCTCAGCACCGCGCAGGCGGGCGAAGTGGTCGACGAGTTTTAGGCTCGGGCCGAAAACCCAGCAGCCGATCGCGTAGCGCCTCCGCGTTGTCCTTTCTCCCCCCGCCATGCAGCGGATCGCGGGGGAGAAGGACAGCTTGAGGGGCCGCCGCCCTGTTGGCCTCCGCCCTTCGCCGCGGCTTCCCCACGGCTGAGCTAGCGCGCCGCCGAGACGCGGGGGGAGGAATCCAAAGACGTTTCTAAATTCTCCAAATTCTTGCGTCCGGAAGGTGTTTTCAAAAGCCCTTCTGGCTTCACGAAGGGGTGCCTGCTCGCTGCAAACGAGCGTCCGCGTGGCATTAACGTCGCCTTCACAAACGTGCTACCGCATCCTAACAAAAGCATCTTCCAATGACGCCTTTCCTCGACCGACGTGCGGCGTCCAACGTCGAACCGGTCGAGGGCTCGCCATTGTTTTTCTCCAGTTGGGAGTCAGAAGATGTTGAAACGTTTTCAGAGAACTCGGAGGCCCCTTCGCACCGGCTTTACGCTGGTCGAGCTGTTGGTCGTGATCGCGATCATCGGCGTCCTGGTCGGCCTGCTCTTGCCCGCCGTGCAATCGGCGCGCGAAGCGGCTCGACGGATGCAGTGCCAAAACAATCTCAAGCAGTACGGCTTGGCGCTGCACAATCATATGGATGTGCACGGCAGCTTTCCGCCGGGCTACCTGTGCTACGACGAGTCGGGCAACCGCTACCAGACCGGTGGCTGGCAGCATGGGCAAAACGAAATGGGGTTCCACTGGCTGGCCAATCTCTTCCCGTACATGGAGCAGCCCGGCTACTGGGAACTGGTGCAGGAATGCGATGACGACCGCCCGGGGCATACGCACAATCCGTGTGACCATTGCGAGTACATGTCGCCCAATCACCTGGGGCGTGACCAACTGCCTGGGTTCTCGCGATGTCCCTCAGCCCCCAGCGTGCGGAAGCAATTCTCCGACGGGAGCTACGGGTTGGAATCGTTGGCCAAAGGGAGTAACTACGCAGCCAACTGGGGTGCGGGAAACATGCTTTCCTGGGAAGATCCCGAACTTCGCGGGGCTTTCGGAACCTACTACGCCCACCAGAACGACATCGTGACCAGCTTGGGCGGTTCGGGAGACCGCTTCCAGAACGACATGGGGATGGGAAGCAATGACATCCTCGACGGGCTCAGCAACACGATCGCCCTGAGCGAAATCATGGGCACCGACGGGGCGGGCCCCGGACGGAGCACCGACATCCGCGGAGTCTGGATGTCGCCGGCGATGGGGGCGACCATTTTTTCGGCGTTCCTCGGTCCCAACAGCAACGAGCAAGACGTGATCGCCGCCTGCGACGAGCAGATCCCGGCCGACTCGCCGCTGAGTTGCACGGAATTGCGAGGCGATCCCAATGTCTACGCGGCCGCCCGCAGTGCCCACACCGGGGGCGTCAACGCGGCGATGTGCGACGGGTCGGTCCGTTTCGTCTCCGACTCGGTCGACTTGATCAATATCTGGCGACCGCTCAGCACCGCGCAGGCGGGCGAAGTGGTCGACGAGTTTTAAGCGGATTCGCGAGCCTGTTTTCCTAGCCTGTTTTCCTAGCCTGTTTTCCTAGCCTGTTTTCCTAGCCTGTTTTCCTAGC
>CAYNVI010000053.1:11491-15302 GCA_964400585.1 uncultured Pirellulaceae bacterium
CTGTTTTCCTAGGCTTGCCGTTCCCTTCGCGGAACGGCAAGCCTTCGAGTGTTCCAAAAGGATGTTCGTCTGATGAAGAGAGTGACTGTCGTTGCCGTTGCCGCCCTGTTGTTCGTCGCCGCACTGGGGGGCTGTGATGCTCCGGCTGCGATGGAAGCCACGCTGCAGCAAGATGCCTACGCGCAGATCGAAGGGCTCGGCGATGCCGCCGGCGACGAAGAGATGTTCGCCGACGCGTTCGTCGCCGGTGCGGCCCCCGACAACCGCAAGGATTACGCCTCACGCGGCTACCAAATCGCCGAGGAGGCGACCGTGGAAGGGAACACCGCCACCGTGCCGGTGAAAATCTTTGGCGGCGTCGCGGCCACCAGCGATTCGGACCGAGGCGGTTCGGCAAGCTCTTCGGTCAGCGAGACCGAACAGGTTTGGACGCTGGAATTGGTCGGCGACGATTGGAAGATCAAAGACGCCCCGCTCGGTTAATCGCCTGTCGGAAACAAGCGTGGGGGTCGCCCTGGCCGCTGGCGGAAAACGCCGCCGGTCGCGGCCCCTGCCACCCACAAACCCGTCGTCGCTCCGCGCGACGCGGGTTTTTCTGCTGAGGACTTCCCTTGCCCCCTGCTTCGCTCCGCCGGATCGCGCTGCTGCTGGCGATCGCTATCCCGGCCACCGCCTTGGCTTGGTATCGGCTGCATACGGTCGCGCGTTCGCGAAACGTGCCGCCAGATTCCAGCGTGGAGCGACCGCAACGAGACGGTCCGCGTCCCCCGGACACGGGAAAACGGAACGCGTGGCAGCAGCTGATCGGCAGCAATTTCGCCGGGGATCAAGCCTGTGTCGAATGCCATCCGGCCGCCTCGGAAGCCCATCAGCGGTCGGGCCATTCGCACACCTTGACGGCGATGCAAGAGACTCCCTTGGCGAGCGAGTTGGTGGCGCTCGGTTCCTACGAAGATCCGCTGCGCGATCAGCGTTTCCGGTTTGCCTGGCAGCAAAACCGGCTAACCGTGCAAACGGGGGACGAACCGGCCGTGCCCGTGACCTGGCTGCTCGGCTCCGGGACGCATGCGCAGACGCCCATCGCGATCGATCAGCCGACGCAGACGGGAATCGAAATGCGGTGGTCGGTTTTTCCCGAGGGACAAGGTCTAGGCCTGACCCCCGATCACGAAGCATTCCAGCATGCCGCGGCCGGAACCGCAGAATGTTATGGGCGGCCGATGCAGGCGTCGGACCTGCGGGCCTGCCTCGGCTGCCATACGACGCTGACTCCGCCCGAACCGTTGCCGGTCGAACGCGATCTGATCGTCGCCAACGTCGGTTGCGAACGCTGTCATGGCCCCCGCAAAAAACATGTGGTACTCGCCCGCCTGGGACGGGCCGCCGAGGCCCCGCCCCTGGTGCGGTACCAGACCGCCGAGTCTTACATGAAGGCGTGCAGTCAGTGCCATCGCGATCAGGATTCGATCGACCCTGCCTCGCAGCCCCATGAACGAGTTCGGTTTCAACCGTATGGATTGCAAAAGAGTCGCTGCTATTTGGAGGCCGAGGGCCGGATGACGTGTTCGACCTGCCACGACCCGCACGACACGGTCTCCCACGACCGCTCGCGGTACATCGAACAATGTCAAAGTTGCCATCAACAGGCAGCGGCCAGCCGCTGTACCGCTCAGCCGCAAGGCGACTGCATCGCATGCCATATGCCGGCGGTCCCCTGGACCTCCGGGATCGCCTTTCACGACCACTGGATCCGAGTCCGCCCGCAGCCGTCGCCTGGGCAAGTAACCGCCTCGCAAGCAACCGCCTCGCCGCATCCACCGGCGGAAACCTCGGTCCTGCCGGAAGCGATGTTGCGAGGAAAGGACGCCCCTGCGGACCGCGAGAATCGCTAGCGGCGGTGCCGCCGCAGTGATGGCAGCTCGGCCGCGATGTCGGCCCGGGCACCTAGTTTTTCGAAGCGAGTAATTCATCAAAGGTTTTCTCATGGCACTGCAAGCCGACGCCGCTCCCGCGCTCTCGGGCGAGCCAGCGGCAGGCATGGGGACGAGCCCGTCGGTGCGTTCGGCGCAGGGAGCCCGCCCGCGGCAAGCGGCGGAAGCGTCCGTCTCCGCCCGGCAAGGTTTTCTGTTCTCCCCAACCATCGATCTCCTCTTCATCGCCAACTTGTTTTGGCCCCTGCTGCTGATCGTCGATGTTGTCGGCGGGGCGACGACGCACGAGAGCTTGCTGTTCTGGCAGATCTACTTCATCACCGCCCCGCATCGTTGGATCACCTTGATCCTGGTCGCCTTCGATCGGGAAAAGACGGCCCACCGCGGGGCAACCTTTGCTTCGCTGGCCATCGGGATTTTGCTGGTCTGCCTCTGCCTGCAGTTTGGGACTGGATCGCTGCTCTGCCTGGGCGTGATCGACTACATTTGGAACGCGTGGCATTTCTCGGCGCAGCACCACGGCATCTTTCGGATCTACGAAAGGAAAGGCGGCGGGGGCGGCGGTCCGGCGTGGCCGCGTTTGGAAAAGACGGCCTTTCGGGCTTACTTGCTGTTCGTGATCGCGCGCGTGGCGGGGGTCGGTTGGACCGAAGGCCCGTTTGCGGGGTCCCAGTGGATCACGCCGCTCGATGGGGCGATGGCAATGATCCCCCTGCTGCTGGTCGCCCGGCAAGGATGGCGATGGTTCACCGGCCAGGGGACCTCCCTGGCCAGTTGGATTTATCTCAGCAGTGTGATGGGACTGTTCACCGCCATGCTGTGGGCCTCGCACCAAGAACGCAACGGACTGGTGATCCAACTCGCACTCGCCTCGGCCGTGTTCCATTCGGTTGAGTATCTCTCGATCGTGACCTGGTCGATGCGGCGTTCTCCCAAGACCAAGCCCTCCAAGTCGTTTGCCTACCTTTCGCAAATGTGGCTGCTGTTCTTGGCGATCTTCGTGGTGGTGATCGGCGCAGGGAACTATCTCCTGTCACGCGGCTACTTTGATCTCTGGGTGCTGATGAATCTGGTCGTGGCGTTTTGGCATTACTGCTTCGACGGGATGCTCTGGAAATCTCCGAAACGACCCGCGGCTCCTGCTCTGTCCCCCCCTTCGGCATCATGAATCCATCGACCTCCTCTCCGAGTATTCGCGCGATCGTGCGCCTCGATCGGATCGCCTTGCTTGCCCTCACCGCGGCGGTGATCGCGGTGCCGGCGATCGCCTGGAACGCGACGCTGGGCCTGCCTCTGTTCGGACGCGTCGACGTGTGGGCCATCGCCGTCTGCTCGGCCGTCCCGCTGGCGGTCGGGATCCTGCAGGTCGTCGGCCGGCCCAGCTTGCCACTTTGTCTGGCCGGTGGGATCACCGCCTGCGGCATGGGCGGCTGGATGTTCCTGCTCGGTCCCGCCTTGACGCAGAATGCGGCGACGGGCGTCGTGATGTTAGCGGTCTATCGGGGCTGTCTCGCCACCTTGTTGATGACCGGCAGTTTCCTGCTGCTGCAGCCTTGGCGTCCCGAGCCTCGCGAGCTTCCGTTTACGGTCTCGCGCAGCTGGTGGGCCGGCGGCCTGGTGGCATTGGCGTTGATCGTTCCCGCCGCCTACGCCGACGCCGTGGCCGAGACCCTGCGGGGAGGTCTCCAGGATGCCCTCGACCGCCAGCAGATCGCGGTGGCGTTTAGGCAAGCGACTCGACTGCGGCAGTTGCAGCCCGACGGCGCGATCGAAGGGACCCCGATCGGTCGGCTGGAAAGCGAACTCGGGGAAGCCGTCACCCAGTTGCAGCAGGCGGTGGAACAACCTTTGCCGGCGGGTGCCCCGCTGCCCGTGATCGG
>CAYNVI010000054.1:0-15096 GCA_964400585.1 uncultured Pirellulaceae bacterium
GATTTTGGCCAGTCGAGGTGCGCTTTTGGTGCCCCCGACGTAACGCTGGATCAGGCCGATCCGGGAGGCGGGCACGTAGACCTTCGTCCCCCCATCGAACTCGATCGCCAGGTGTTCCTGCCCATGCCCGTCTTTTTCCAAGTGCTCCAGCCCGCGATAGAGCCCGATTCCATGCGACAGGTGCACCACCAGGTCGCCGGGAGTCAGTTGCTGGAAACTGTCGATCGGCTTGCCGCGGGTCCGTGTTTTGACACGGCGGACGGGGCTGCGATGAAAAAGTTCCGCGCCGGTCAATACCAACACTTGCGCGTCGGTCAGCCGAAAACCGCTGCTCAGTTCGGCCACCACGACCGACAAACGCCCTTCTTTTGCCGCGGTGGTGGGGCGGAGCAATTCGGAGAGGCGTTCGGCGTCGCCGGCGGTGTCGCCGACCACGATCACGCGATGCCCGGCGGCGACCGAATCGACCCGTTGTTGCGTTTGGTCGAGTTGCCCGACGAAGCTTTCCACCGTGCCGGTCGCCAGCGAGATCAGCTGGCCCGCGTCCCCCTCGGCCAACTCGCTTGCCAAAGCCCGCCGGTGATCCCGCAAACTGGCAAGCAATTCCTGCCAGTCGCCGAAGTCCTCGGCCGCCTGATTGCGACGGGCCAAGGCGGCGGCGGCTTGTTGGCAGCGTTGCGGGTCGATGATCAAGATGCCGGCGTCCTCCGGCAAAAAATCGACCAGCCGTCCAGGTGGGGCCTGGCTAGCGCCGACCGCGGCGACCTCCAGCGTCTGTAGCGTCTCGGTGCTGCGTTGGCTGGCGGGATCAAACAGCCGGATCGATTCGATTTCATCCCCGAACAGTTCCAGCCGAATCGGCTGCTTTTGATCGGGTGAATAGATATCCAGGATTCCCCCGCGCTGGCAGAATTCGCCAGGAAGCTCGACGGCGGTGGTCGGCTGGAAACCGGCGGCGACCAGCCACTGGCGGACTTCCTCGAGGTCCAGCGTATCGCCCACGCGGAGGCAGCGGGTGGCCGCATCGAGCGTTTGCGGCGAGGGCACCGGTTGCAGTGCCGCCCCCACGTACGCGGTCACGACCAGCGGTCCCGGCAGCGCGCCATCGGCGCTCCGGCGGAGGGTCTGCAGCACCTGCAGTCGTTCGGCGAAGTCCGCATCGCGGATCGATGCCGGCGCGTTGCCGCTGACCGACAGCGGTAACGTCACCGCCTGTTCAAGCCCGCAGGCATGCAGGTCGCCCGCCACGATGTCGGCATCGACCGCTTCGGGGACCAGCACGAGCAGGCAACCGGTATGCTGGGCGAGACGCTCGGCCAGCAAGGCCCGCACGCTGTCGCGAACCCCTTCGAACCAGGGCGTCTGGGCGGGCTCCCAGGCGGCCAGCCGCGCAGCGAGATCGCTCGACGCCGCCAGCACGGCAGGCAGGTCGGAAAGCGCGAGTCGCGAAGAACGCAGGGTGTTGGCCAAAGGCTTGCCGAGGGGCTGAACGCTGCGAGTCAGGGTCGGGAAATGGCCGAGGCTGGAGAGGAGGGAACATCAATCGGTGAAAGGATCGACAGCCGACAGCCCGCCGGCCGAACACGCTCCCGGGGAGTCCCCCCAAACTTCATAGCCGCTGAATCTTAACGGCCGCCGGCGGCTCAGGGAAGCTTCTCGGGAGGCTGCTGGCCGCTGCCCCCCACCCTCGCGGAAACCGGTCTTTAGACTTTATATTGACGTCCACCCGGCTCAGCGCGAACGCTGGGTCCCGAGCTCCGTCGTGCCTCGCCACAGAAAGAAAATCAAATGCCGCTAGGCTTCGGAATCATTGGTTGCGGGATGATCGCGAACTTCCACGCGCGAGCGCTCGGCGATACCGAGGGGGCCGAACTGATCGGCTGCACCAGCCATTCGCCCGTTTCGGCCGAGCGTTTCGTGGGCGAATTCGGGGGGGACGCGTTCGCCTCGCTCGAGCAGATGCTGGCCGATCCGCGGATCGACGCCGTCTCGATCTGCACCCCCAGCGGGATCCATCTCGATCCCGCCCTGGCGGCCGCTCAAGCGGGCAAGCATGTCTTTGTCGAAAAGCCGCTCGAGATTACTCTCGAACGCTGCGACCAGATCATCCACGCCTGCGAATCGGCAGGCGTCAAACTGGGCGTGGCCTTCCAAAGTCGTTTCCACGAATCGTCGAAGCTGATGAAGGAAGCGGTCGACACGGGGCGGTTTGGCAAAGTGGCGATGGGGGATGCCTACGTCAAGTGGTACCGCAGCCAGGAGTACTACGACAGCGGCGCGTGGCGGGGCACCTGGGAGTTCGACGGCGGCGGCGCGTTGATGAACCAGGCTATCCATTCGGTCGACTTGCTGACCTGGATGATGGGCCCGGTGACCGAAATCAGCGCCTTCATGGAGACCCGTGCCCACGAGCGGATCGAAGTCGAAGACGTCGCGGTGGCCACTTTGCGATTTGCCAATGGCGCCCTCGGCGTGATCCAGGCGACGACCGCCGCCTACCCCGGCAGCCTCAAGCGGATCGAAATCAGTGGCAGTCACGGGACGGCTATCCTGGAAGAAGAGGACATCAAGAGCTGGGAGTTTGCCGATCCGACCGACCGCGATGAGGCGGTCCGCCGCGAGATGGCCGGACGGACGCAAAGTGGGGGCGGGGCGGCCGATCCCGCGGCGATCGGCCATCATGGGCATACCGCGCTGTTCACGGACTTCGTGCGGGCGATCCAGCAAGACGACCAACCGCTGGTCGATGGCCAGGAAGGGCGGCGGAGCGTGGAAATCATCCGCGGGATCTACGCCTCGGCCCAGCAAGGCAAACCGATCCAGTTACCGCTTTAAACCCCGCTCACCCCGCGGCGAGATGACGCAAGCGGCGACGGCCTTGGTGGGCGGCCCAGCAGACAAGCCCTCCACCCGCCGTCCGCAAACCAGCAAGCGTGACGAACGACGCTTTCCGACACACGTGTAACGACCTCTCGACTTTTTCCTTTCGACAAGTTCCCTTTTGACAAGTTCCCTTTTGACAAGTTCCCTTTTGACAAGGATTTCACCATGGCAGGCTTTACTTTCAAAGGCACTCCCTTTCAGACGTGCGGCGACCTCCCGGCCCAAGGAAACCCGGCGCCCGATTTTCAATTGACGAAAGCCGATCTTTCGCCGGTCACGCTGGCCGACCTGCAGGGCAAGCGGGTCGTGCTGAATATTTTCCCCAGTATCGATACGCCGACGTGCGCCACCAGCGTGCAACGATTCAACAGCGAGGCGAATCAGCTCGACAATACGGTGGTGCTGTGCGTTTCCCGAGACCTTCCCTTTGCCCAGAAACGATTCTGCGGCGCCGAGGGACTGGAGAACGTCGTTCCCGCCTCCGATTTTCGCAGCGGAGATTTTGGACGGACCTTCGGCGTGGAGATTGAAGATGGCCCGCTCGCCGGGTTGCTCGCCCGCTCGGTCGTCGTGCTCGACGAGCAAGGGAAAGTGCTCCATTGCCAACTGGTCGGCGAGACGGCCGACGAGCCCGATTACGAGGCCGCTTTGAACGCCGTGAAGGGCTAAACGCCTTCCCTTTCATCAGCGAACGCATGCCTTACCGCATCAAAAAACCGCATCGCCTGCCCGCTGAGTTCCGGCGGATCGCGTTGGAACAGGTCCAACGCGGCATTCGAGAGCTTGACGATCCGTCCCTGGACGAGGCCGACCAAGTTCATCAGGTCCGCAAACGATGCAAAAAGGTCCGTGGGCTGGTGCGGTTGTTTCGCGAGACGAACCCGGCACGCTACCGGCAGGAGAATGACTGGTTTCGCGATACCGCGCGTCCTCTGTCGGCCCTCCGCGATGCCGAGGTCTTGCAAGCGAGTTACGACAAGATCATGGAGGCCTTTACCGATGCCTTGCAGCGTCAAGCTTTTGGCTCGATCCGTCGCCGTTTGACCGACGACCGCAAGCGGTTGCGGGAGGAGCAGACCGATCTCCCAGCACGGCTTGCCGAAGCCCGCCAGCGGCTGGTCACGGCGGCCGAACGGATCGAAGATTGGTCGCTGGCCGGGCAGGGCTTTTCCCTGCTGCAGGGGTATCAACGCACCTATGGCCGAGCCCGCGATGCCTGGCAGACGACGCATCAGCAGCCGACGGCGGAGGCGTTCCACGAATGGCGCAAGCGGGTGAAGTACCACTGGTATCAAACCCGCCTGCTACAAGGGGCTTGGTCGCCGGTCCTGCACGCCCGTCGCCAAGAGCTCGGCGAACTAGCGGACGCGTTGGGCCTGGAGCACGACTTCGCCGTCCTCGGGCAAGCGATCACCGCACGCCCCCAGGCTTACGGCGAGCCCCGCGAGGTCCAGCTGTTCCTGGCGGCGGTCGCCAAACGCCGGCAGGAATTGCAGGATCGGGTGGCCGGCAGGGGACGACGGCTGTTCGCCGAAAAGGCCGACCCGCACCGGCGTCGCGTGAAGCAGTACTGGCAGGCCTGGCGGGCGGAACGCGGGTAGCTCGGACACGGCGTCCGAAAACTTGGTTGCGCAAGCTCATCAGCTGATGGGCAGGCCAACCCGTTGCGCTCGCAAAGGATCGACCCCATTGCGGGGGTCGGGTCCATTGCGGGGGTCAGGGCATTTCGGGCCGGGTGAAACGCACCATCTAGGTTGTATGCGTGGTCCGGGGGAGGTGCGCAGTTAGGGCGGTTTGTTTTTGTTGTGGCCGGTTTGGCGTGACCGCGCATCAAAGGATCACCAACCGACCCAGGTTGCCAAGCGAGAGTGGTCGCCCCCAACCCAAAACCCCTTGACTGCCCACTCCGAAAAGCATTGACCCCATTGCGGGGGTCGAGCATTGCGGGGGTCGAGCATTGCGGGGGTCCATTGCGGGGGTCAGGGCATTTCGGGCCGGGTGAAACGCACGGTCTAGGTTGTATGCGTGGTCGGGGGGAGGTGCGCCGTTGGGGCGGTTTGTTTTTGTTGCGGCCGGTTTGGCGTGACCGCGCATCAAAGGATCACCCACCGGCCCAGGTTGCCAAGCAAGGGTGCCCGCCCCAACCCAAACCGCTCGGCTGACCCCTCCAAAAAGCACTGACCCTGTTCCCGCTCTCCAAAAAGCACTGACCCCGTTCCCGACCCTGTTCCCGCTCTCCAAAAAGCACTGACCCCGTTCCCGCTCTCCAAAAAGCACTGACCCCGTTCCCGGTGTTCCCGTTCCCGCTCGCCAAAAACCACTGCCCCTGTTCCCGCCTCTTCCCCCCTGTTCACCGGAGCAGATCGGCCGAGAAGCGGGTTGACTGCATCCGGCCCAGCGGGGTGGTGTTGTCCCCTGCAGTAGAGGTAGGGGGGGGCGTTGTGCACCGCCTGGTTTCGCGCGGTTCGGATAGCACTGGGTGTATCAAAATGTTGTCTTTTTCCCGTTTACGTTCCAAACGGCCGGCGCCCCCGCGTCGGACACGACGTCTCTCTCCGCAAACCCTCGAGACGCGGCGCGTCCTGGCCGGGGCTGTCGATTTCTGCCTTCCCGCTGCGGATTTCGAGTCGCCTGAGGTTCCCGCCGATGCCCATGGGGGCTCCGGCCAGGCGAGCGGGCTGGGGAGCTATACCGGCGAGGGCGCGCTGGAACTCGATTCAGACCTTGTTGTCTTAGAAGGAGCCGTTACCGGGGCCTTCAGCGGCACCTTCGTGTTCACTGTTGCGAACGGAGACCAGCTGGCAACCATTCACGGCGAAGGTGAAGACGGGGTCCTCACGGGCACGCTCTCCGCTGATGGTACGACCGTGCTGGATGTGAAGTTTGATGCGTTCTTCTCTCCCGATCCAGCGAATAGTACAGCTCGGTTTGCCGACGTCGTCGGTGGCGGTTGGCGAATGATCGCCGAAGCGGATTCGGTGCCTCTCCAGGGTGATTCCGCCGGGTATACCGGGTCTTTCGACTACACATGGTCGGGTACGGGGACCCTCGCGTACGCGAAGAAATCAAAGTAGCTTGCTAGATCACAAATTTGACTGAGAAGCATGCGGTTTTGGGGGTGCAGGCGGAAATCTCCGGGAGAACCGGCCCTTTGCCGGTTTCAGCGACCGTTCTGCGAACGGTCGCTGGTCCGTAGCGGCTGGTGCCAGGGGCTCCACGCTGACCACGCCCCCTGGTTACTTTGCTGGCGAACCCGGCAGTAGTAGGTCCCGCCCGGGGCCAGCTGAGTGCGGCTCGACAAAGCTCCCGTGAAGACGCCATTATGGGTGTCGACGCGAACTTTCCGCGGCGTGCGAATCTCGCCGGAATGCCAGACGACGGAGGCCCCCCGGTCATCCGCGGCGACCTCGACTTGCCACGCTTGCTGGTCCGCCGGCCCCGCGTAGGGTGTTTTGAGGAGTTCCGGGTAGGGATCGCAAACGACCGGACCGATGGGCTGCGTCGAGACGACGAAGTTATCGATCCATCGCGATTGATCAACTGGAGAGCCCTCGTTCCAGTAGGCTTCCAAAAAGATAGCGTTGATGCCGTAATCCTGATAGGTGCCGCGCCAGTCCAGCCCGCGCCGTTCCGCTTCCAGGCGGCCGTCGATCCAAAGTTGGTTCAGCCCGTCTTGCTGTCCGGGCGTATTCAGTTTGACTCGGGCCTCGACGCAGACCCACCAACCCCGTCCGTCGGCGCCGTGGAGGGCGAAATTGGAGGCAGGTTTATTGCCCAGCCAGCGGAGGTTGGGAAAGTCGTTGTAGCGGGTCGTCACCACTTGGCCGTCACGGACTCCGGTGGCGGGGTCGAGCGTCAACGCCTCGCCGCTGCTCCAGACGTGCGCTATCATCGCTTGACGCCAACCGGGAGGCACCAGGCTGGTGGCTCGCGATAATTTGGCAGGACCGCCGCCTCGCCAATCGGTCGGATGTTTGAGGTAGATCCTCCAATAGATTTCATCAAAGGATTCACCGCTCCGCAGCCGCTGGCGGCGATGTGTGGGAGAGTCTCCGAAGAAAATCTTGCGCCCGCCGGTTCCCCGTTGCCCGCGGGCATAAAACATCTCGAGCGATCGTCCCCCGGCTCCGAAGTGCTCCGCCGCGGTCAGTTCACCGCTCTGCTCGGGATACTGGCGTTGCCGCTGCGGGTCATCGAAATCGTCGTACCAGATGACGGCGTGATCCGTTGCGTGGGGCTGGGGCGCGGCCATCACCACACTGGCGATTCGTGGAACGTTCGGCGGCCTCACGGAAACGTCCTCCGCGGCGGCGGGATGTCCAGCAACGTACAGCAGGAGGGGCAGGAGCCACCCGGTCTTCATCATGGTCGGTGTTCCGGTTAAGCGAGGAGTCCCGGGATCGGTGAACCGTCCCGGACGAGCGTGATCGGACGTCCGACGTTGGCCCGATATTCGGTCTTGGGATCGATGCCGATGTTCTGAAAAAACGAGGCCGCCAAGTCGTCCGGCGTGTACCCGGCTCCGACAGGCCCCTGGGCCTTGTCGTCGGTTGCTCCCACGACTTGACCGGCGTGCGTGCTGCCGCCTGCCATCAAGGAGCACATCGCGCGTGACCAGTGATCGCGGCCGGCGTTCTTGTTGACCTTGGGAGTGCGGCCGAATTCGCCGGTGACGAGGATCGCGGTCGAATCGAGAGGTCCTTGTTCCCCTAATCGATCGAGCATCGCCGACAGCGACTGGTCGAGGTGGGGCAGCAGTTCCCGTCCCTGTTGATTGAAATTGTCTTGGTGCGTATCCCAGCCTTCCAGCAAGACCGTGACGAAGCGGACGCCCGCTTCGATGAGGCGGGTCGTCAGCAACATGCTTTGTCCAAAGTCATGGCGACCAAAGCGATCGATTTCTCGGTCTTGCTCGCGCGTCAGATCGAATGCATTGCGGGCTTTGGGCGAGCTGATGATCTGATACGCCTGTTGCGAAAACCGGTCGAGGCTGCGGACCGATTCATCCAGATTTTCGTAACCGGCGAAGGCGGTATCGAAATCGCTGGCAAGTTGATGGCGGGCCCGAAACTTGTTGACCGTCAAGGTGCCATCGAGCGTGATCCCGCGGACGCGGAAGGGTTGTCCATAACGCGGTTTTTCTCCCGGCGACAGAGGGCCATATTCGGCGCCCAAGTAGCCCGGTCCCTCCACGGGCCGCTCGATCGAAACGAAGGAGGGCAGATCGGGAGGGGCGGAGAATTCCTTGCTGACCACCGAGCCGTACAGCGGATAGTCGACGACTGGCGTGGGGAGATTCCCCGTCATCACATATCGCGTACCCAAGCCCATGGTCGGCCAGGCTGTGCGAGATGCCGCGGACCACGGCATAGCGGTCGGATCGCCGCGCCAATTGGGGAAGATGTTCGCAGATTTCAACCCCGGGGCTCGCGGTGCGGATGGGTCGGAATTGACCGCGTGACCTGCTGTTCGCGGGGGGGGACGCGCCAGGACGCGCAGCCAGGCTTCTTCGATGAGCTCGCGCTTGGGCATCGCCTCCTGATCCTGCTCCTGTTCGGTCAGCGATTGCAACCAATCGCTGTATTCCAATCGCTGTTCGATAATCGGATCGTTCTGCAGAAAGACGGCTTGCAGGAGCGTCGGTTGATTATTCCGCTCGCAATCACAGTTCACGGCACGCTCAGGTTTGCCAAAAACCTGCATCGCATACGTACCGGCCAATCGCATGGAAAGATGGCCGATCGCCCGTCGCGTCAAGTCCGTGCGGACTTCGTCGGCATGCTCCTTCCCCGCTACCGCCTGCTTGAAACCGTCGTAAACCACTTCGGCAGGCAAACGCCGAGCGATCGACCGGCTGAAATTGTGGTGATCATCTCGGTTGTTTGCGCTCGGCTTCCAGCTCCGTTGGTAGGTCTCGCTCGACACGATCTCTCGATGCAACGCTTGAATGTCGTATCCGCTGGCAATGAACTTTTCGGTCAGCCACTCGAGCAGCTGCGGGTGACTGGCCGGGTTCGCCGGATTCAGGTCGTCCGGTGGGTCGATGATTCCTTTGTGGAAGTAGGTCGCCCACACGCGATTGACGAAGGCCTTTGCGAACCAGGGGTTTTGGGGGTGGCTCATCCATTTCATGATCGGCCGGCGGGGATCTTGCTCGCCTTCCAAAGTGACCGAGCCGCTGCGGAGCAAGCTGACTTGGTCGGCAACGTCACGGTCCCGAATGTAAAGCTCGCGCCAGGGATAGACTCGGCCGCCGGCGAGTTGTCGTATGGCGTCATTGCGAATCGCAGCGCCCTCTTTGCTGCGGACGTTCAGGCCGACCTGTTTGGCCAGTTCGCGGTAGCGATCAAGGTCTTCCGACCGGACACCGAAAGCGACGTTCTCAAAAAAGCGGCTGAAGTCCTTGTAGTCCCGTTGCGTCCACTGGGCAAAGGGATGTTTGTGGCATTGGGCACACTGCAGGCGAACCCCCAGGAAGTTGTGCGCGAAGGCCTCCGCAGCGCGTGCTGGATCCTCCATACTTCGCCGCGTCCAATAGTGTGGCATCGTTTCGCGGTCGGCGAAGCTCCCTTCCGCATCCTCGCGGAAGTACGCCGAGGTCTCTTCTGTGTATTCGTCGAACGACTGTCCCGGTTGGCGTCCCTGGGCCAGGACGATCCGGCGGACGAGCTCGTCGTAGGGGGTGTTCTCACGCAAACGGGCGAAAATCCACATGTACCACTGGACCGAGAGTTCCTGCCCGAGTTCGGCCTGCTGGCGGGGATTGCAGCCGGTGAAATCGCACAGCTTGTTCGTCCACCAAGCGGCGTACGAGGGACGGTCCAGTAATTCGTTGATCTTGCGGATCCGTTTGTCGGAATGCTGGTCTGCCACGAATGCGACGACCTCGTCTGGCGTGGGGAGGGTCCCCGTCAGATCGATGCTGACCGGTCGCAAGAATTCGGTGTCGCTGCACCGTGTCGAGGGGGTCATTCGTAGCTTGTTCAGTTTGGCCAGAATGAAGCGGTCGATCGGGGACGTGGTGGAGGTGATCTCCGCCGGCCGAAAGTCGACGGACGTCCGCGGCAGCATCACCGGAAGCGAGGTGATCCCATTGTCGTAGAAGGCGATCACATGCGTGTCGCCCTGGCCAACCGAGGTGACGTTTCCGTCGCGATCGACGGTGGCGATTGAATCGGCATTCGTCTTGAACCGACACAGTGGGGTGACGTCTTCGCGGTCCCCGTTTTGCCACTCCGCAATCACGCGAACCTGTGCCGTTTCGCCGGGTTCCTGAAACAATAACTCCGCGGGCTCGACCACCAAGCGATCGAGCTCTTGCGAGGCTCCCCGCGTCGCACCTGCTGCGATCCAGCGGTGCAGCAAGCGATACTCCCACGAATCGACGGGGAATCGCGCTCCGCCCTCGTGGGCGATCTGCTCGGTGGGTTTCCGCAGGATCAGACTACGGGCTGGATCCTCGCGGTCGATCCGGCGTTCCGATGCCGACGAGGCCTGACCGGTCAGGCCATCGTGGTCCATCTGGAAATCGTATCCGAACAGCGAAAGCCGAAAGTCGCCACGTCCCTGGAACGAACCGTGGCAGTTGCGGCCGTTGCACCCGAGCCGTCCCAGTAAAGGCACGACGTGCTGCTGGAAAATTGGAACTTGCCGCGTGGTCTCCTCACCATATTGCTGATCGGCCGCGGCCAGCGGTTCGGATGCAGCCAGGAGATGGCTGCCAATGGCGCTCGCAAGCAAGCCGCCCAGCAATAGGAAAACCGTTCCCAAACGGTGAGAGAATCGACGCATCAGGGGGGCTCCAAAGACCGAGGCGAAGCGTTTCTCCTCCGTCGCTCAACGCCCCGAATTCGATTGTGTCACCAAGCCGGCAGACGACCAGGACATCCAGCATTTGACTGGGGACGCGATCGGCATCGACTTGCTGTCCGATCAGCGATTTGGGCGAGCCGGCCCGGTTGTTGTTCCCAACTCGAGGAACCGCATCGACGGTGATCGTAAAGGTGCCCCGCTCGACATCCTTTTTGACCAACCGGCCGACCAGTATGCCGCGGAAGCGGCGAATCCCTGGCGGCAGTGTATCGGGGGTTTCCTTCAGCTCGGCCGTGGCCTGCGGTTCCGGAGTCGGCTGCGCCGGATCGTCCGCCACGATCGGCGCCGTGAGTCCGAAGAGTATTGCCAGCGAGAGAAACTTCGACTGCATCGCTTGTCCTTCCACGAAAGGAGGTGGGTTTTCGTCAAGGGGAAATGGAGTTGCGGCCACCGCTTGAGGTACGAGGGTGGCGACCAGGAACGCAAAGAGGGTCAACAGGGTGAGGACCGAAAGCTTGGCGGAGGCGGCGACGTCGGGCGTCGGAGGAGGCGCGGTCAATAACTTTTCCACGCGTTGACCAAGCGTCGACCGCAACGATCACAAAGGGACGCCAGATTCCCGCAGTGATCGCTCCGGAAACATGACGGGACGTATGCAAGGCGATGGGCTGAACAATCCCCATTTGCCTGGCTAGATGTATCAACGTGGCGCGGTGCTCGCGTTCCGGCAACAACGTGGCGCGTTCGCGAAGCCGCCGCAGCCGAACCGCCAGGCTTCCGGGCCAAACGAAACCGACCAGGACCGCGGCCCCCCATAACCCACTGAGGCCGGTCCACACCCAGGACAGCCGGTTGGAGGGGACGGCGGGAACCGCGGCGCTACGCGGTGCTGAGGCCTTTGAGCGGAGCCCGAGCGCCGGTTGTCGGGTCGCTTCGCCGACAGGACGTCGCTGGATTGCCTCGGGTGCTGCGACAAGGGGCAGGACCGTTGCTGAGGAGGGCCCCGCCGGTTCCGCCGCCACCGGCGTGTCGGGACGACTCAAGCTCACCTGAACGCCCAGGTGAAGGAAGGGAAACAAGGTCACGCCATGCCGAGGTCAGGACCGGCAGCAGCAAAGTTGATTTCCAGAGGAGCACACGGAAAGCGGGCCGCTGAAACGGGGAAAATACGCCGAGCAACACGGCCAATCCTACCGCGATCACGGTCGAATGGACCAAATAGGTGAGCAGAAAGCCGCAGACCGAGGTCGCCAACCAGGCAAGTTCGTTCATGACTTCTTCCCGGTGTGCGTTTCATGCTCCAGGACCAACTCCTTGATCCGTTTCAGCTCGCGGTTGTCAACTTGTTCGCTGGACAGGAGCTGATTGACCAACTCCGAGGGACTGCCCCCGAACAGGCGGTTGACCAGTTCGTCGACCATCGACTGCCCCGCCCCGTCTTTCGAGATGGCTGGGCGGTAGTAGAACTGTCGCTCTTCCACGCGGTGGGTGACCAGGCCCTTTTGCTCCATCCGCGAGAGGACGGTCGCCACTGTCGAATACGCCAGCGGCGGTTCCACGCCCAACCGCTTCTGGACGTCGGCGACATTCGCTTCGCCCTCCTCCCACAACACCCGCATCACCGCCAATTGCCGTCCGCCTAGTTTCACCGCCACCCTCGCTGCTCACGATCGGTTTTGAAATCTACATTTGTAAAACTACAAATGGTAGATGAGGGTGTCAAGCATTTTGTTTGGAAGAAGTTTGCCGCAGCGCTTGGGCGAGATCCTTGCCATCGGAACGATGGTCGTAACCGACAGGGTTTCGCCGATCAACGACATGTGCGGTCTGCTGGCATACGAACAGGCCGCTTCCCTGATGGACCCTTCCCTGATCAGCGCCTCCACCCGAATTGAGGAGTGCTTGGTTCCCGGTGAGAGGTGGAAACCGCGATGGATCGAGCGGGACCAGTCGCTGTGCGGCCTCTCGGCGATGGCGGCGCACCTGCCCACAAGTCCGCCGCGGCTCCCTCCGTGAACTCCGTGGCTCGGTGAGTTCCCCCAGCACAAGGCAACGGTTTGGCAGCAGGCAGCGGGACGCCTGGGAATGTCAGCGATGATGACAAAATTGCGAAGGAGCCGCCGATCTCGGCAAGGCAAAATGGAATAAGTCCGGCTCCGGGATCGGGCGAAACGCAGCCTGCGGATCGACGGCTCGCAGGCAACACAGGTCGGCAGTGTTCCGCCCGCCCGCTGCGCTATTCCGTTTGCGGCTGAAGGATCGGCGATTCCCAGCCTTCGATATCGCTAGGACGGGCGTCGGTGATCGACGGTTTGAAACTGAATGTCGTCGGATGGTAGGGGCCGACAAATGACACGTCGGCGTCGGCCTTGATCGCGTCTTCCATCTTCAGGCACCAAAGCGTCGCGTTGATCAGCATTCGCCGCACTCCTTCATTGAGAATGTCCTCGGAAGCGCCTTGCGTGGTACAGAACACACGGCCTTTCGGACCTCCCTGGAACCGATAGGTCCGAACCCAGGCGGCGGGTTGCGGTTCCTTCTCTGCGATCGGTTGGGCGCCCACTTTCATCGATTCCAGCACGCGGTTGGTTGCCAGGATCGTCGAATCGGGCATCGGCCGGGCGGAGTAGGCTCCCGCCATGGCATGCATGTCCTGCACGCCCCGCATGATCGGATGGTCCTCTTGCTCGGGAACGACATGAAGGGCCGTCGCGTATTGGTGATTCCGTCCGTAATGTCCGGCGCCCAGCTTAGGATTCCAGGTTTCACCGAGGATCTGACGTCCAAAGCCTCCGACGAAGTCCTCCCCGCTCCAATTGTAGTTGTGATAGGCATAGGTTCCCTTGAGCCCATTGAACGCATGCGTCGTCGTTCGCAACCCGATCACCGGGCCGCCCCGTTTCAAATAGGCCTCGAACTGTTCCATCCAGGCGTCATCCGGGTGCACGAATCGCAGGAACAGGAACAACAGATCGGCGTCCTCGATCGCCGCGATGCCCGGAATATGGCTGGAGCCCTGCTTGATGATCCCCTCTTCGGTTTGACCGAAGAGGACCGTGCACTTGAAGCCGTATCGTTCTGCCAGAATCCGGGCGAGCGCCGGGCACGTTTCTTCGCCCCGGTATTCGTGGTCGGAGGCGATAAAGAGGATGTGCTTGCCCTTCCCGGGCCCCGAGTCGCCCTCGTAAACCACCTGTTGGGCCGCCGGTAGTTGCGAACCGAAGACGAAGCATCCCGCGAGCGCGAGCAACAATGATCGGGCAGTCATGGTGTGATCCTGGTGCGATAAAAGAAGGCTGAAGGGGGGAGACTTGCGCGATCACGCGAGGAGTCACCGTCGGACCGCTTTCCGGTCTGCGGGGCGACCGCCGGAAAACCTCTCGTCCTGGGGCAGGGCTCGTCACGGTTCCCGCGACTCCCGATGAATATTGTAAGCCGCTGCAGCATCGCGGGGGTCAGCATCGCGGGGGTCCATCGCGGGGGTCAGTGCATTTTGGTAGGGGCAATCCAGTCGAGCTAGGGTCTCTGGGGTAGGCAGGGTGTTTATGCCGTGAGGGGGATTTGGCGTGTTGCAGCGGCTTGGCCGGACATCGAGAGATTACCAACCGGCCCTGATCGCCAAGCGAGGGTGGTCGCCCCCAACCCAAAACCCCTCGCCTGCCCACTCCAAAAAGCACTGACCCTGTTCGGAAGACCCGACCCTGTTCGGAAGACCCTTGGTGAGGGTCCGACCCCATTGCGAGGGTCAGAGCATTTCGGTCCGGGCGAAACGCGTTGTATGCGGTGAGTGAGGCGTCCAGGATGAGGGCGCCGTTAGGGCGATTTGTTTTTGTTGCGGCCGGTTTGGCGTGATCGCGCATCGAGGGATCACGAACCGGCCCAGGTTGCCAAGCGAGGGTGGCCGCCCTTAACTCAAAACCCCTCGACTGCCCACTCCAAAAAGCACTGACCCTGTTCGCGCGGACCCTGGTCGCGCGCTGCCCTAACCCAAAACCCCTCGACTGCCCACTCCAAAAAGCACTGACCCTGTTCGCGCTGTCACCAACTCAGCAGCCGGCCCTGTCTCGGCCGAAAATCGGCCGACGTTTGAGCATCGGACCCTGGGATTCCGTTGCTCAAATGCTCGGCTCAGTTTTTTGACAGGAAGCACGTTTGGCGAAGATTCTGAATTGGCGAGATTTGCTACCCGAAAGGCTTGACGGAAAGAGACGACGCCGCTTGAATAGTGAGATTGATTCTCAATAGCGAATAGCGGGGGGCGTCGGGGACGATCGGCGTGCTCGCTCGCCCTTGACCTTCCCTCAGAGGCTCGGTTGCGACGGACGAGACGCCGCAGCCTGGCATTCCTCCCTACCCCAAATGATCTCCATGACGCTGAAACGCCCATCTTCGGCTCGGTCC